>JADFHU010000479.1 GCA_022567055.1 Planctomycetota bacterium | reverse complement strand
ACGACGGACCAGAGGTCGGCCGCCCTGAAACTGATCGCCGATACGCTGCGCGATTGCGCCGGTCCCAACGGCGACGACACCTACGGAGAGTGGGAATACAAGACGACCCATAACTTCTTCGCCTCGGCCTTCTCCAACCAGGCGGCGATGGCCTACGTGCTGAGAGGCGAGCCCGGGTACGAGGCCCTGGCCAGGACGGCCATCGAAGGCGTTAAGAAGTACCACAACTGGCGCACCAACGGAATCGGCCGTGAGGTGGGCGAGTGGAGAAAGTGGAAGGGCCCGCTGACCGGGGACGGCTTCCCGTTCGAGGGCCCCCAGTACGGGGGCTACATCGCCGTGCGCGGGATGTTCGCCAGGCACTTCCTCGAGATGAACGAGTATCCCAATCCGCCGACCGTCGTCGACGAAAATCTCACCGGCTTCTTCCTCGACTACAATTTCGCCTGGATGTCCATCCTCCCGCCGGCCTCGAACAACTTCGTCAAGGTGATCAAGACCGGCAGGGGCTACCACGGATACCTGGCGGGATTCCGCTTCTCGACCGCGGTGAACCACGCCGCCGGAAGGGAAGTGGAGGCCCGCGTCGCCCGATGGTTCACCGACCAGATGAAACGCCTGCGCATGGGCGACTCCATGAACGTGCCCTCGCTGGAGTTCATGTGGTACAGGCCGGGAATCGAGCCCCTCTCCCCCGAGGAGGCCGGATGGCCCGGATACCGCCACCTCGACGACAGCGAGTTCCACGTCTACCGCGACAGCTGGAAGCTGGCTGATGCCGGGCCCGACGAAATCTACGTCTACTTCCGCAACAACGCCCACCACGGCCACAACTACTGGGACGAAAAACACTCGAACGGGACCTCATCGCCGCGCACCTCGCAGACCAGTTCCCACGAGGCCGCAGACAACGGCCACTTCTGCATCTACAAGAGCGGCTCCGGCTACGTGATGGATTTCGCCGGTAACGAAGGCAGCACCACGCAACACAACTGCCTGACGATCGACGGCAAGGGCATCCGCATGTCCGGCCGGCCGAGCACCTCCGACCGCGGCTTCAACCACCCCGAGTTCGCCAACCTCGACGTGGTCGGTGCCGTGGATTCGGACTACGGCCATGCCCTGGACGCCATCATCGGTCCGGCCTACGAGCTGTTCGATCCTGCCGACCTCGACGCCTACCGCCGCTACTTCTTCGTCATTCGCGATCCGATGTACGTGATCGTCGTCGATGACATCGAAGCGGGCCACACGGCCCGCTTCCACGGCTACAAGGCCTCGAACGAGGCGCACTACGAGATGCTCTATCCCGAAGGGGCGCAACTCGCAGGCGACAGACCCATGACCTTCACCACCAAGTCGCCGCAGCTCATGTTCCTCTGCCATCCCTCCCCCTCGGGCGTCTCTATCGAAAAGCGTTATGTCTCCGGTGACGTTTTGGTCAAGGTCGGCGCCGACAGCATTGTCTTCAACCCGGACGGCTCCACCTACGCCCACGGGAAACAAAGAGGCAACGCCCTCCTCTTCGCCGAGAGGCCGGGCGGCGCCCTTATCTTCAAGACGTCGGAGACACAGGGATCGCAATACGGACTGGTCTGCAAGACAGGCAAGGCCAGCATGTCCGTGAGCGGCGACGAGGCCACGCTCCACGTCTACGGGACGGGCGACCACACGGTGAGCGTCCGCAGCCCCAGGGGCGACATGAGCTTCACGGTCGAGGCCGGCACAACGGTGGCCAGATCGCTGGTGCCCGAAGAGTAACGCTGGGACGCCCGTGTTGCGCGTGAACCACGCGAGGTTCCAGGCCCGCGTCGCAACCACAGGAACAAGCAGGCGTGACGACTTGCTCGGCCGGCCGTGCGTCATTCGCACGGTGCTGGCGTCCGACGGCGCCAGCGTTCTTGCGGAGATTCGACCGAGTAACTGAGCGCGGAGAACGCCAGGCTACGAAACGTACGCCGACCCGGGGTTGCACTCGGAGGTCTACCTAGCGTGAGTTTCCTAGATATCGAATGGAATGTCGAATATTGGCTGGAAATGGCCTTTTCCCAAGAAATATTGCTAGCGTCATGGATTCAATGAAGAGTGACAGCCATTCCTGTGAGGACGCGCTGATGAGAAATCAGCTATTTGGTGGTGGTACTATCTTTTCTTGACAGGCGCCGGGAGATTGCATAAGAAGTTGAGATCAAACAATTTCGAATGTTTGAATAGGACACCCGGAGCAGTTCCACCCTATTGAAACAACGGAGACCAGATAATGAACAAATCGACGGGATGGCTCTTCACACCCTGGCACATTACCTTATCATCCGTAATGTCGCTTATTCTGTTTTCTGGCTTTTGCCAGGCGCAGCAAGGGACTAAACCTGCGCCGACGTATCCCAATGTGGCGTATGGCCCGCACGAAAGACATGTGCTGGATTTCTGGAAAGCGGAATCGCGTGACCCTACGCCACTGGTGGCCTACATCCACGGCGGAGGTTTCACGGGCGGCAGGAAAGAATCGATATCCGTGGACATCCTAAAGACATTGTTGGATGCCAAGATTTCCGTCGTTGCCATACGCTATCGGCTATTGGACGACGCACCATTGCCGGCTGCCCACCATGACGCTGTCCGCGCGCTGCAATTCTTGCGTGCCAAAGATAAAGCATGGAACATCGACAAGACTCGCGTCGGCGCTTTTGGCAGTTCGGCTGGCGCGCAACTCTGCATGTACCTGGCCTTCACAGATGACCAGGCGAATCCGGACAGCGACGATCCCTTGCTACGCGAATCATCGCGACTGACCTGCGTTGCGACACTCGGTGGCCAGACCACCCGCAACTTCGACCTATGGGTGGAATGGATACCCGGCTACGATGAGCCCCACAGCAATCCCCTCGCCTATTTCGGGGCAAAAACGAAAGAAGAGTATCTTGCGAAGGTTCCGCTTGTGTCTGCCCTTGACCTCATTTCTGCGGACGATCCCCCCATATTCATGAAGTATAAAATGGCCCCTGGAGATCCCGTTCCTGAAGACCCGCAGAAAGCACGGGGTTGGAAAGTGCATCATGTCATTTTTGGCATCAGACTCAAGGAACAGATGGACGCACTGGGTGTTGAAGCCGGCCTGCATTATCCAGGCGCTGAAGCCAAGTACGACTCCATTACTGAGTTCCTCATCGCGAAACTGAGCAAGTAAGTTGGCAGGCGTTCAAGCATCCCTCCAGGATGGGTCTGCGGTTTGGGCTCAGTTGCCCTTGCCAAACGCTCGTCGGACCACTTGTACTTGTCAAGCGCCAATGGGACCAATGTACGAAGGTAGAATAGTATCAATTTGTCGGCTCAATATTTTGTGATGTGGAGAAGTATGTCTCGACAATTAATGTCATTCGCATCCAGGAGATTTAAGTTATACCTACTCTTAGCTCTCCTCCTTTGTGTATGCGTTACGAAACAAGCCTTGAGCTTCGGATTTGTCAAAGCAGCGCCAGATAAGCAGGACGCTAAGGTTATAGAGGTCCCCAGTACCTGGCCTGAAGGAGCCTGGCAACGCCACACGATCGACGATTCTTCCCTGGGAGCGGATGGAACTCGCCTTGCCGATATCAATGGTGACGGCCTGCTCGACATCACCACCCCCTGGGAACAGGGCGGGCAAGTGCGCGTCTATCTCAACCCAGGTCACGAAGGTCTAAGAGACCCCTGGCCGGCCGTGACGGTGGGGGAGGTCGGCGACCCCGAAGATTCCTTCTTCGTCGACCTGGACGGCGACGGCCATATCGACGTCGTGAGCTCCTGCGAGGGAGAGACACGTTCCATCTTCGTCCACTGGTCACCCACCGATCCTCGCAAATTACTCGATCCCCAGGCATGGACCACAAAACCAATACCCCTTGAGTTGGATGTGGGCGGATGGATGTACGCATTTGCTATGCAGGTGGATGGAAAAGCGGGGATCGACATAGTCGCTGGATCCAAAGGGACCCATGCAACACTAGGTTGGTTCGAATCACCTGACAATCCCCGCGACATGCAGAGCTGGCGTTGGCATCCGCTTCTTCCTAGCAGATGGATAATGACCTTAAGGGCAAACGATATCGATAAAGATGGTGACCTCGATATCGTTGCTACCGAACGCCGGGGCTCACGCCGAGGCGCGCTCTGGCTGGAAAACCCCGGTGCTGCGCAGGTGACCTTAGTCGATTGGAAGGAACACCGCATCGGCCCTGTCGGAGAGCACGAAGCATTGCACAACACCATCGTGGACCTCGATGGCGATGGATGGGAAGACATTCTTGTGGCGGTTAAAGGTGGGCCTATCCGCTACCATCGCCGTGTCTCCCAAACACCGCTCACTTGGGAAACCCATACCATCGAAATGCCACCCCACAGCGGCGGAGGTAAGGCAGTTCAAGTGGCCGACATCGATCTCGATGGGCAACTGGATATCGTAGTCGCTTGCGAACATGCAAACGAGGGCAAGATCGGCACCTTCTGGTTGTCTTACGACCGCGAACCTACGGAGTCGCGCTGGGCGGCGACCTCTATCAGTGGTCCGGAAGGATTCATCAACGACCTCATTCAATTAATAGATCTTGATAACGACGGTGACCTCGATGTTGTCACTGTCGAAGAAAAAGGGCCCTATCTGGCAAAGGGTTATGAGGGCAAGGAACTGGGTGTCATCTGGTACGAAAACCCAGCCCGTTAGAGAGACATCATGAACGATTTGAATTCTCTGATGAGTGTGACGACACAATCGTCCATCCAATCGATGGACCCGAATCCTCGCTCCGCTATGCTGGGATTGGCTCTGGATTGGCGCTGGGGTCGGATTGGCTCTGGAGTCAGCCCTTAGCATAAAATTTTAGGTGGCAGTCTTGTTGGAGCGTCTGGGGATCAGAGCTTGCGGCAGTTTAGGGTCGGCCCTTGTCTTAGGAACCGGCAAGAAATAATTTGGACTTTTGGATGCCCAATTGCACCGCATCTTTGGCCGCTTCTCAATCGCCAAATCCTCACTGTAGCCCACTACACCTCCGGTTTGGCTCAATCGGCGCGA
>JADFHU010000478.1 GCA_022567055.1 Planctomycetota bacterium | reverse complement strand
TTTTTTTCAAGCAGAAGACGGCCTACGAGTTTTCTCCGTACTGGGTTTCTGACGTGTGCTCTTCCAATCTATGGGTCCCAGGCAGACGGGGTGGGCCCCCAGGGCAGCGACATCGGCGCTGATGTCTCCGGTCTGGAGCAGAGTACGGATCGACCCACCATTACCAAGACCCGCCTCATCGGCTTGGCCCAACACCGACACCAACAGCAACTCTTGCGCATGGACGACGAATCGATGGACCCCGTCTCCTCGCAACACTGCCAACAAGTGCTGGCACAGTTCGCGGAAAAACTCGCCGAGGCCGATGTCGTCTGTCTCCAGGATTACAACAAGGGACTGCTAAACCCCACTTTCTGTCAGGACGTGATCCATCTGGCGCGCCAGGCCGACAAACCCGTACTGGTCGATCCGGCCTTCGTCACCGACTATTCAAAATACCGAGGCGCCACCCTCATCACACCCAATCGTCAGGAAACCGCTTTCACGGTGGGTTTTGAATTAGAGACCGAGGGTGACATCGCTCGCGCGGCCCAGCAACTCGTCGCGACACTCAAATTGGATGCGGCCGTCATCACTCTGGACAAGCAGGGCGCCTATTTGCAGAGCGCCGAGCACACCGGGATCATACCCACCCGTCCCCGACGCGTCTATGACGTGACCGGGGCCGGTGACATGGTCCTGGCCATGCTGGCCACCGCGATGGGCAGTGGCTGCGGCTACGAGACGGCGGTGCAGCTTGCCAATGTCGCAGGCGGCATCGAAGTAGGAAAATTCGGCGTGGCGACGGTCACCCGGGAAGAGATCACCAGCGAACTCTTGGGTCAATCCAAAGGCCTTATAGGAAAAGTGCTCGCCTTAGGAGATCTGCAGGCGCAACTGGACAAACACCGCCAGCAGGGCCACAGCATCGTCTTCACCAACGGATGTTTCGATGTGCTGCACAGGGGCCACGTTCAGTATCTGGCCTTCTGCAAGGCCCAGGGGGATGTCGTCGTCGTGGGTCTGAACAGCGACAGTTCGGTGACACGCATCAAGGGGCCTGCGCGACCCGTCAATGAGGAGCAGGACCGCGCCGCAGTCCTGGCCGCCTTGGAGTCGGTCGATTTTGTCACCATTTTCGACGCGCCCGATCCACTCGAACTCATTGAGATCGTTGAACCGGATTGCCTCGTCAAGGGACAGGATTGGCAGGACAAAGGGGTGGTGGGCGCCGATTTCGTCGAGTCCCGGGGCGGCAAGGTGGTCCTTGCTCCCCTGGTGGAAGGCAAGAGCTCTACGGACGTCATCAACAAACTGAAACAGATGGGCAAGGACGCATGAAGGAATCGATCTTGAACATCATCGACAGCCACCGGACGCTGGTGGATGACTTCGAAAAGAACCACGTGGACACCCTGCTGCAGTGTGCCGATGCCATAGCCTCCTGCATCCAAAAGGGCGGCTGCATTTACATCTGCGGCAACGGGGGATCGGCGGCGGACGCCCAACACATCGCTGGCGAACTCGTGGGCAGGTTCCAGTCCAACCGTAAGGCCTTTGCGGCGGTGGCCCTGACCACGGACACCTCCGTCATGACGGCAGTGGCCAATGACTTCGCCTATGAAGAGGTCTTTGCTCGACAGGTGGAAGCCTTGTTGGGCCAGCGCGATCTGCTCTGGGCTTTTTCCACCAGTGGCGCCTCGGCCAACGTGCTTAAAGCCGTGGACTGCGCCCGGCAGAAGGGAGCCGTGATCGTTAGTTTTACCGGGCGAGCGACCAGCCCGCTGGAATCACAGAGCGACATCTGTCTGTGTGCGCCCAGCGAATCAACGGCCCGTAGCCAGGAGATTCACCAGTTGGCCTACCACATCATTTGCGGCCTGGTCGAACAACGCTGTGCATAGGGATCGGCAAGAAATAAGTTGGACAATTTGGGGTCCAAGTGTGCCCCATATTTGGTCGCGCCCGATTGAGCGAATCCATAGGCGTAGCTGTTCTACGTCGCGGATTTCGCGATTGAGAAGCGGCCAAAGATGGGGTGCAATTGGGCATTCAAAAGTCCAAGTTAATTCTTGCCGGTCCCACGATCCGCGTGATCTGTCTGAGGTCTGATACGCATGCCAAACAAAGCCGTCTTTCTCGATCGGGACAACACGCTGATTGACGACCCCGGCTACATCAATAGCCCGGATCAGGTGAAGCTGCTCGAGGGTGTGCCGGAGGCCTTGACCGAGATGCGGAATCTGGGCTACAAGCTCGTCGTCATCACCAACCAGTCGGCGGTGGCCCGCGGCATCGTCACGGAGGAAGTCTTGGCCACCATCCATACACGGTTGGAGGAGCTGCTCTCTGAAAAGGGCACTCATCTCGACCGAATATACTATTGTCCCTATCATGTGGACGGAGTCGTTGCAAAATATCGGAAAGAGAGTGACTGGCGAAAACCCAATCCCGGCATGATCCTCAAGGCCAGTCAGGAGATGGACCTGGACATCTCCCAATCCTGGTGTATCGGGGATCGCCAGAGCGACATTGAAGCCGGCTACCACGCCGGTTGCCGAACCATCTTGATCGATCTAATGTCACCCGTGGGTCGGTTGAGCCCCGAACAAATCCATCCGGACCACATTGCCGTCAATATTCGAGAGGCTTCTAATATCGTTAAGAAACACAGATACATCATCCCGCAGATGAAGGGCAAGGGGCAGCAGATCGTCACCCATACAGATCAACCCCCTCTCAAAGAAGCGGCTGCTGAATCCGGGCCTGCCCCCGCCCCCCGACCGAAGAAGGTCGATCCCCCCCCTGCCGACAAGGTTGACATGCCTCAATCGCCGCCCGGGGACCGGGGAAGATTGGAGGCAAACACGCGGACTGAGCAATTGCTAGAGGGTATTCATGAACAGCTCACGAGCATGCAACGGGAGGCAATGTTTGACGATTTTTCCCTAGTGAGGCTGGTCGGCGGCATCGCCCAGATCGGGGTCTTCTTCTGCCTGCTCGTAGCGCTGTGGTTTCTCTTGACCCCGGACAGGCCGACAGATCCCATTCACTTTTCTCTGAGCTTTGCGCTGGTCCTCCAGGTGATGTCCCTCACCTTTAGCATGCACGGACGCAATTAGGCTCTGTCAGATAACTCGATCTGGCTTCGAGCGGCCTGTTTTCCGCATGGCTGCATCCGGCTGTATCGACGATAGAACCAACATCGCCTGCTTCGCCGTCTTTGCCAGGCGAAAAAACTGCTCGCTCTCGGGCCGACGACGGAGTCTTCCGACAGAGCCTAGATCCTACCATCATACGCGTATCTCAAACAAAAACCAGCGTTGACACGCTGCGTTCCGCAAGGAAGGGCCGCCCTATCTCGACTGGGGCGCGGTGTGATCTTGACTGGCGTAAGGTCCCTAAAATGTCGCTGAACGGTCTTACGCGACTTTTTTTTGTCCTGGCGCGGTTCCCCTTGGGAGGCTCGTTTCAATAAGTTACGGTCGATTGGCGTGCACAGCCCCGTTGATTCTGCAGATGAGCCCCGTGGCAAACCGGGTTCTTCCCCATCCCGCCTTCCGGAGGTCAAGAAAACCGTGGAATACACAAAGTTTTCGCTGAATATGCCCGATAGAGTTCCCAGGAGAGTTAAGTTGAAGGGGGACAGCTATCTTGATGAATGGGGGCGTTTCAGGAAAAGTCATCATGGTCTTTGTGGTCAGCATGGTGCTGGCCTCTTCCGGGATGATCGTCTGTCATCTCCGCGCGATGCAGGGTGTGGCCCCAGCGCGGGGAGTCGATGGTGTAAGTGGCGCCGTGGGCTATGTTTACGAAGATTCGAGTCCGTCTTCCGGTCGAGCGGAGGGCCCATTACGATTATGCCCTGATTGCGGCCGCTGGACCCGGAGGCGGCCTCTCCCATCTCCAGGACCACCGCCTTGCCGGCCCTGTGCTTCGACCAGTGGTAGGCGAAGGCGCCGCCTGTGAACCCTGCGCCGATCACCGCGACCTCCACCGCTTCGTGCGGGAGAACAGGGCGGAGTTGACCCGGCTTATCCAGGGGGCGATGCGCCGCTATGACGGGGAAGAGGCATGACCGCACTGCAACGGATACGCCAAGAGCAGGAAGAGCTAGCAGCAGACACACACGCTACGGAGTTCAAGACTGTGCAACGCCGCTGGTTGAAACTGCAACGCGAGGCCCTTGCAATCATCAGGGGCGAGAGGTGTGAAGAGCACAGCTTCGAGGACTGCTCCATATGCAAACCGTCGGGTCCACTGCGGCCCGAGAGGAGTTGAAGGGGTTGGATTCACACTAACAGCAGGATGGAAGGAGGTGAAACAGATGTACAGCTACGGACAAGCGTGTGAAAAGCTAGGCCGGATGAAGGATGGCAGCCTACGTCCGAGTCGGAAGATCGACAACCACACCTACCTTCCGGACGACGGCCTCGTGAAGATGGATATCGCGGCCATGCACTGCTCCCTCGAGCCGAGGACGCCCCTCGTGGACCACGAGCTCGTGGAGTTTTGCTCCCGGCTGCCGGCCTCGATGAAGGTCCGGCACCGAACGGGGAAGTACCTGCTCAAACGACTTGCGGAGCGGTACATGCCCGAGCGCTTGGTCTACCGTCCCAAGCAGGGGTTTTCGATCCCTGTCGACTCATGGCTGAGGGGCCCGCTCTTACCGTATGTAAGGGACCACCTCCTGGACGGCGATCTCGTCGCGCCCCTGGACCCGCAGACGGTCAGCCGGACGCTCGATGAGTTCATTCAGGGCCGGAATCATCACGCGTACCGCATCTGGCTGCTGCTCATCTTCACCGTTTGGCGCGAGATATCCCGGGAGAGGGACCCGGTCCCATCCGGATGATGAACCAAGGACAGGGACGGGCGCAGACGCTGCTCGTGGTCGACGTGCCCGCGTGGACAGGCGGACGGCTGGCGCGTGCCCTCCGGTCGGCGCTGAGCGAGGCCGGCGCACAGCGCGCCGAGGTGCACCTGATGCCGTTCGTCGAGGAGAACCGCGCGGAGCTGACCAGCCTGGTCCGGTCGACAGCGGTCGGCTCCGTCACCGTCGTGGACACGAGCGAG
>JADFHU010000477.1 GCA_022567055.1 Planctomycetota bacterium | reverse complement strand
AAACCAGGAGTTTAACCTCTTTGACCGAGGAAAGATTCTGCTCCAGGGCCAAGAGGGACCGACCTCCACCCTCGCGGTGGTCGGGGGAACGGGCGACTTCGTGAACGTACGTGGCGAAGCGACCCGCAGGGACCAGTCCGCCTGCACCGTAGGCCCCAATCCCCCCCCACCACTTACGGTTCGTTTCACTTTGGACTTCGACCTCATCGGAGTGGGCCACTAAGGCGTCGGAGCGATTGCGACGGTTGAGCCCGGGCCAGATGCGTTCGTTGACCTTACGGAGTACGTAGAGTCGAACTACGAAAGAGTAGAAGTCGCTACCAGTTTGGACGCGGGACGCAGCCGGGAGCGCTCGAGCAACTGACCCCCCTTAACCTGCCACGACACGCCCTTAGGGCATGAAAGACTCAAACCGGATTTTGGGCATCCACGCATTGGATGTCCCAAGATCCGGTTTTTCATGTTGATGCTGTTTAGATTGTCTCTCACGAAGTCACACGAAGAAATATTGGTGTGAAAACTGTTTTCTCTGTGCCTCCGCGTCTCCGTGGTTTCGGTCCTGATGTGGAAGGCCCCCTTGACGAAATCAGCATAGACCTTGACCAAGTCCCGTCGGCCGTGGGAATCAGTTGGTCCAGCAACTCCACCACGTGGATCTCGCTGCCCAGGGCCCTAGATAGACCGGGGCCCGGCGGAGGTGCTCAGAGGTCCGGTGGGCCCCCGAGTTCATTCAATTGCTCCCGGCGTTGTTGCCAGATTTGTACCTCCAAGGCCCTGATCTTGCCATCCCTGTCCAGCTCGAAGCCGGTCGAGACCTGGAGCCAGAGCTGGATTCGCTGAACGTCTCCTTCGAGAGGCGTGATGTCCGCGTCCCAGAACCGTATCGCTCCGGTGGCCGTACCGGTGACGATCTGATGACCCCCTTGCGTAAAAGCGACGGTGCGCAGGGCGGCCTCATGCGTCCGCATCGCACCAATGGGTTTGGCTGTGGCCACGTCCCAGATCCGAACGGTTCGGTCATCACATCCGGTCACCACGGATGACCCATCCGGGCTGAATGACGCCGTGTACCACATGGGACCCAGATGTGGCATTGGCTCGGAGACCGGCAGACCCGTGTCGACGTCCCAAACGCGAACGGTATTGTCATAGCTTCCGGTGACGATGTTCTGCCCATCAGGACTAAACCCGACCACCGTCACCATACCCTGATGTCCGACAAATTTCCGCAATACTTTGCCCGTGTCCACATCGACGATTCTGGCCAGCTTGTCAGCACTTCCCACGACAATATGCGCAGGATCACGAGGACTGAATGCCACGACCCGAGCAGAAAGGCCGAGCTCCAGCACCGTACGGATGGGTCGTCCCCTGTTCACGTCCCAGAGCTTGACCGTTCCGTTATTCCCGCCACTGACCATGCGTTTACCGTCTGGACTGAACGCCACGGCCCAAACAGTGCCGTCGTGGTCGAACGCCTCACCGAAGGGCTGGCCGGTGGCCGTTTCCCAGAGTTGAACCCTTTGGTTGGCACCACCTGTCACTATCTTGGTTTCATCGCGTGTTAGCGCAAAGCTAAAGACACCACCGTTCGGATCAAAGGGCTTGCCTACTAGTTGGCCGGTGGATACGTTGCGAACGGAGGCTTTCTTGTTTTCTCCCCGTGTGAGGACATAACGACCATCGGCAGTGAAAATCGCTTCGTAGCTGCCACTGTCTTCGGGCATCGTCATACGAATCAGAGACCCTGGTGCCGGTCGCCACAGTCGTGCGGCGCCGTCGTCACACGCAGTCAAAACAGACCCGTCCTTGCAGAAGGCGACCCCGCGCACGGCGCCCTGATGTCCGAATGGCGCGCCCATCGACTGACCCGTTTGGGAACTCAAGAGACGGGACTCATTGTCGAAGCTTGCCGTAAGGAACTGTGAGCCATCTCCATTGGTCCGCAGTCGGTGTACACCGCCTCTATGTCGCCATGGTTTGCCGACCTTCGTACCGATCACCGTATTGGACCCCTCAGCCCACTCCCATAGATACACATTGCCATCGGCATCCCCCGTGGCAATTCGATCTCCATTGGGTCCCACAAAATCCGCCGTCATCACGCGTGTGGTATGGGAGAAGCGGGCGATGAGTTGGTGTGTTTCAAGATCCCACAGCAGCGCCACGTTGTCGTGACAAGCCCACAGGAGTCGCTTGCCGTCCGGGCTGAGGGTGATGTCGTGGACCATGTGAGTCGTGTGCTGTGGCAATTCGTCAACAGCCGTGTCCTGGTCGACATCCCAGATCCTCACCCGTCCCTTGCCGGTACTCGTGATGATCTGTCCTGCTGGGGTAACAAGGGCGCCATAGACCGAACTTTCATGCTCGAATATGCGGACCAGTCGCATGGACTTCGTTTCCCAGAGCCGGGCCGTTGTATCCGTACCTGCCGTGAGGAAGTAGGAACCATCCGGACTGAAACCCACTTCATGAACCTCACCCTTGGTGTGTTGGAGGGGTCCGCCGATACGTTTGCCGGTTTGTCGATCCCAGAGGTGCACTGTGGCATCTGCACAACCTGTGAGTACCATCTGACCGTCCGAGCTGAACACGGCCGTCGCGACACCCAGATCATGTTGAAATATGGCTTCGAGTGTGTGCAGCTCTCGCCGCCAGGCGTTCAGATTGGCCCGGATGACGCGTTCCATGGCCGACTCATCGGTCGGGGCGAGTTCTAAGGCCCGGGCCAACCACAGCATTCCCCTTCCCACGTGTCCCTGATCGCAGAGCGTGAGTCCTCGGTCAAAGGCCATGCGAAAGTTCAGACGGCGTTCATCCACTCTGGCCTGAACCGCCTCCTCTCGGGCCGTGTCTGCAAGATCCCGAGCACGGGTCGCCACGGTGGCACCCCAGATGCTCATGATAAAGCCGATGACCAGGGCGGCTGCCACGGCCCCTGCCGCGGCAAAGGCGAGCTTGTTTCTTTGGATGGCCTTTTGAATGCGGTAGGTAGTACTCGGCGGTCGAGCAACGACGGGCTCGTTGTGGTGATGGCGCGTGAGGTCCATGGCCAGGGCATTGGCCGTTTCGTATCGCCTGGCCCGATCCTTTTCCAGACACTTCAGTACGATCCAATCCAGGTCGCCCCGCAACTGGCTGATCAGTTTGGGGGGCTCCGTGGCATGGCGAGCCGCTGTGGTGGAAAGCTCTTCGGCCTCTAAAGTTGCCAACTTTGTCGACGGTCTCTGCGGCGCCTGCTCCCGAATGACCTTGCGCATGGCATCCAGGCCCGCTTTCTTGAGGGCATCGGGATCAAAGGGGGTACGCCCCGTGAGCAACTCATAGAGCAAGATACCCAGGCTGTAGATGTCGCTGCGGGTGTCGATGTCTAACCCGCTCATCTCGGCCTGTTCCGGACTCATATAGGCGGGCGTGCCGATAAACTCCTGAAAGTGGGTGTAGACGGTCTTGTCGGTCAACTCCTGCTGAGTCGCCTTGGCAATGCCGAAGTCGATCACCTTCGGCACGGGGACGCCGTCATGAAGCGCGACCAGGATGTTCGAGGGCTTGAGATCGCGGTGGATGATCCCCTTCTGATGGGCGTGCTGGATCGCATGGCAGATGGGAATGAATAGATCCAATCTCTGCCGCGTGGAGAGCTTCTCTTGGTCACAGTACTGGGTAATGGAAATGCCCTTGACCAACTCCATCACGAAGTAAGGCCGACCCGAATCTGTGGCGCCCGCGTCAAAGACCTTGGCGATGTTGGGGTGATCCATCATGGCCAGGGCCTGGCGTTCGGCTTCGAAACGGCCAATCACCTGCTTGGAGTCCATGCCGGGTTTGATGATCTTCAGGGCCACGCGGCGGGTCACCGGTGTTCTCTGCTGAGCCAAATAAACGACACCGAAGCCGCCCTCCCCGATCTTCTCCAGCAGCTTGTACCGGCCTATCGACTGTCCCGCCTGTTCGAAGGCCAGACCCAGTTCGGGCCGAAGGCTCTCCGTAGGCCCAGGTTGAACGGGTTGCCCAGGTTGAATGGGTTGACTGGACTTGCCGGCTTGGCCGGCCGGTGAAGATCCCTGAGGATGGGACGCAGATTCGCTGGACGCGGCCGCATCGGGGATCTCCTCATCTGGCCCGCCTGGCTGGAGGATTTGGTTGAGCCGTTCAGGCTCCACACCCATCAGTCTTCTCTTCGGCTTCTTGTCCATATCGCCTTGGTCCCGTGGATTTCGTGGCCGACACTCGATCCTGTCCATAGGGTACTCCGGACTCGGACCAAGAAAACCAAAATATTTTCCGATTCAAAAACTGGTCATCGCATCGATCGTGCTGACGGTACTCTGTTCACAGGCGTCGGCTTGGTGGCGGCTCGGCGTTTCTCTAGTTTGGAGAGGTGGATGGTAGGGCGTGTGGCTATGCCGCATCCTGGAATCGAGGCGGCGTCAAGCGTCCCTCACACATCAAGACGCCAAGACGCGAAGGCATTTTCAGAGATGGATGGCCTTGGTGTCCTGGTGTGTTCTTTTCGTTTTTCCCTAGCGTGGCCTTTGGCTGCAACCAAGAACTATTCACGCGCCCGTTCGCTTCGCTCACTGAAGACGCCAAGGCGCTAAGAGAATACCAATGCTACCGTGCGACCGCTAACAGGGAACGAATCCAAGCTTGGATCTTCTCATCAGAGGGGTCATGTGAAAAGATCCCTCTGCTCACCAAGCCCTTGAATGGTTCGTAAGGGTCCTTCTTACTCCCAGCCTGGCGCAGATGCTTCTCATCGTTCAAATAGAGGTACAAGATGATGGGGGGCCTGCTGGAAAAACAAAAGAAGAGACGGTACCTTTTCAATCCCCGCTTGTAGCGCCTGAATTTCTTGAGAGTCGCCTTTAACTGATACTCTCTCTTGTTGGGTCTTGGGGTATGGTGTGTTGGTCGGCGTGACGGACTCTGGCGGCAAATTTGACGACTTCGTGCCGGACAAATTGATCCTGCGGCAAAGTAGCTTTGAGGTGTTGGACCTGCTCCTTCAGTGTTGCGATGCGTCGATAATAGAAGTCGTGATACCGCAGGAGGTAC
>JADFHU010000476.1 GCA_022567055.1 Planctomycetota bacterium | reverse complement strand
TTATACGCAGAGCGACAATCCCAAACCGGGGCGGCTCTACCGGCCGATCCGTAATCCGCTCTACAACTACTCAAACTATCAGGCCACCGTCTCCCTGGCTGGTTGGTCCGACGAGGGAGAGTAGCGCTCGTTTAGCCGCAAATGCCGGAATCCTGATTCGCCTTTTCCAGTAGATCCTTCAAGTTCAGCTCAGTATACGGAACTGGCCACTGATCCTCCGGTGCAAAATTGAATGCCCAGCGTTTCAAAGCTATGAAAGGTGACCCGATGATGCGACCACCATCCATGTTCAACAGGCGGGGCTTGTGTCTGCTGATTGCCATATGCGCCATACCAGTCGGCCTCTGCCAAGCTCAAGCGAGGCCCTCGCGGCCGGTCAACTTCGTCTTCTTTCTGGTGGACGACCTCGGCTATATGGATGTAGGCTGCAATAACCCCAAGACGTTTTACGAGACCCCCCACATCGACCGCCTGGCGGCCGAGGGCATGCGATTCACGGATGGGTATGCGGCATGTCCCGTTTGCAGTCCCACGCGATACAGCATCCTGACGGGCAAATACCCCTCGCGGGTCGACGCGACGAATTTCTTTTCGGGCAGGCGGGCGGGGCGCTTCCTGCCGGCACCGCTGCACAATCGCATGCCGCGGGAGGAGGTGACGATCGCGGAGACACTCAAAGAGCATGGCTACGCGACTTTCTTCGCCGGTAAGTGGCACCTAGGCCCGAGCGAGGAATTCTGGCCGGAGCATCAGGGCTTCGATATCAACCGGGGAGGTCATGAGCGGGGAGGACCCTACGGCGGCAAGAAATACTTTTCGCCTTATGGGAATCCGCGACTCACCGACGGCCCACCCGGCGAGCATCTGCCCGATCGCCTGGCCACGGAGACGATCCAATTCATCGAAGCCAACCGAGAGGGAAGGTTCCTTGCCTACCTGGCCTTTTACTCGGTGCACACGCCCCTGATGGGCAGGCCGGATTTGGTCGAGAAGTATCGGGCCAAGGCCGAGCGCTTGGGATTGGCCGACCAGGTGGAATTCGCCGAAGAGGAACAGGCCCTGCCGATCAAGAAACCGCGACGCGTTCGGATTCTGCAGCGACACGCGGTCTACGCCGCCATGGTCGAAGCGATGGACCAGGCGGTGGGCAAAGTCCTCGACCGACTCCGTGAACTGGGTCTGGCTGACAACACGGCCATCATGCTCATGTCGGACAACGGCGGCTTGAGTACCTCGGAAGGATCCCCCACCTCGAACTTGCCGCTGCGCGGGGGAAAGGGGTGGCTGTACGAGGGCGGGATTCGAGAGCCCTGGCTGATCCGCATGCCCGGCGTCACAAGCCCGGGCAGCACCTGCAGCGTGCCGGTCATCAGTACCGATTTTTACCCGACGATCCTGGAACTCGCCGGACTTCCGGCAAGACCGACGCAGCATCTCGATGGTGTCAGTCTGGTGTCGCTCCTGCGCGGAGAGCAGACATCGGCGCGTGACGCGATCTTCTGGCACTATCCGCACTACTCCAACCAAGGCGGCATTCCCGGCGGGGCAGTACGGATGGGCGACTGGAAACTGATCGAGCGCTTCGAAGACGGCCGCGTGCACCTCTATAATTTGAAAGAGGATATTGGTGAGGAGAAAGATCTTGCCGAAGCGCACTCGGATCGAGTAGCCGCCATGCGGGCGCGACTACATGGCTGGTACCGAGAAGTCGACGCCAAGTTTCTGCAGCAGAAAGAGGATGGGCCCAAACCTTGGCGGCCGTGATCTTTTCGTCGGTAAACTCGTAACCGTTCAGCGATCAATTCGAGGAGAGATGAACCGCGGAATATCGAACAAGGAAAACCGCGGCTTCCGTGGCTCAAATTTCGCTACGATAGCAGCATTATTGAGATCGCCACGAATGTCCAACGGTGAAGTTAATGTGGCTCATGAACTTTTTTATCAGACGCTTGCTTCCTTTTTGCCGTCTTGACGCTGACCACTAGATGAGCCGCTCTTCGAGATCAAACTCTCTGCCCTTCGACATTCTGCGGTTCCTGTTCGATATTCTACGGTTCAAATCACCCTTGCCATTACTTCTCAATCCCATACCTCGGGAACGGTTGCGATTTAAGAAGCATGGGGTCCGTGCCCTTAGGCACAGACCCCTGGTCATTGTCGTTCGCAGACCGCATTACTGAGTGACGGCAATGGCATCCAGGTACACGCCGTCTTCACGCTTGGCGATTTCCAGAGTCAGCGGCCCGGCAGGCAACGTCCAACTCACGACTGCATTGCCGTGATCGTTGCTGTGAACCAGGTCCCAGGCCCATCCGTCCGGTGCATCTATCCCATTGAACCTCACCCAGCCGGTGCCTGCCTGGCCAGGATGTTCATGGCTCTGACTGATAGCACCGACTATCCGGACCCAGAAGGAGTCGCTGCCGGCCTCTTGGGCTCGCAATGCGAGGCCGTACACGCCATCAGCAGGAACGGTGAATGTATACGCGGCAACCCACTCGGCTCCAGGGGCGGTGTTGTTGTCGTTACCATCGTCGTTCTCTGAACCGATGCGTATTCCGCCAGATGCGGTCGGATCATTAACAACCCTCCAGCTTGCGCCCAGGATGTCGGCTGCTTCGGCCTCGAACCACGTCAGCGATCCCGATTCCGAAGCGACTCCCTCGAGCTGGATGTCGTCTACATACAAAACGCCTTTGGCGCCGGCGCCCTCAATGCCAATCGTCAGGCTCCGGACCCGCGTGAGATCCACTCCCAGATGGGTCAGGTCGATGTTCCACTGGGTCCACTGATCCCAACCCGGCGGCAGAGCAGCAGGATCTTCCGGATGAACCACCTTGGTGTCGTTGACCTTCACATAAACTCGACCGTTACCGGTGTTTTCGGCCCCTCTGCTGAATGAAAGCACCAGGGTTTTGACACCGGATCGACTCCAATCCATGGGAGCATCGAAGGTACGCGTCGCCTCTGAAACTGCGGCGGCGCTGTTGTCGAAGTCGAGGGGCAGGGATTGACTGCCCCCATTGACTATGCCGGTCTCCGGGATCCCTGCTGTGCCGCCCACCAGGGAACCATTGGCTGGATCGTCAAAACCATCGACCCAGGTGGCCCAGATCTCGAGGAATTCCGCGTCTTTATAGCTCTCCATGTCGTCGATCAGGATGGCATCCGCCGTCGTAAAGCTCCAGACATCACCCATCCAGGTGCTGGGGTCCATGACGTCATTGATCTCATCCACACGCCAGGAATAAGTCTCGCCCAACTGCAGATCCAAGGCCAGCGTGTCGAAACTGCTTTCGTTAACCGTAGCGGCGGAGGATAGGTTTTCGGGGTCTGACCCGATGAGCACCTCGTGGCGGTCCGCTTCGCGTCCATTTCGGCCCCACGAGAGACTGACATCGGGAGCGACATCGGTGGCGCCGGATGCCGGATTGGGCCGAGTCGCAAAGGTGGGAATATAGTAGAACCGTACCTCACTCAGGCTGGCCTGAGGCGCGATCCCCTGCACACTGTTGATGGTCACGCGAACATGCTGGGCCGTGGCACCACCAAAGTCGATCGTGTTGTTGTGTGCATACCCCTCGCTCCCCGGAGCCTGGGCCAAGGGCCCGACGCCGTCGAGAACGGTCCAGTTCGCGCCGTCGAGAGAGTGTTCGATGACAACATCCTTGCCGCCGAATCCCACAAAGGCCTCGATGAGCTGATTCGAGTTCCAGATCCAAAGCTCGTGCAGCTTGTAGGCCCGGTCGAAGGCATACTCGAGGGTGGCGGGGACGCCTCCGCTGATCCACATGTCGCCTGCGTCGGTTCCATGGAGATCATCCGACATACCGGAGCCATCGATGGTCCTTTCAGGCCCGGAATCGCCGAACGAACTGGAGGCCGTGGCCGTTATACCCATGATAGGAATCGAGAAAGGCTCGGTCGTAAAGCTCCAGGTTTCTCCCTTGAAGACGGTTGAGTCCGGTGCGCTGTTGACTTCATCCACACGCCAGTAGTAGGTCTGACCGAATTCGAGTCGACCCGGATCGAAGGTCATGTCCGCCAGACCCTGCCCGACACCGACGGTCGCGTTATTGACATCGTCAAAGCCTGTGCCTAGGAACACGTTGTGCGATTGGGCGTGAATCCCGGACTGCCAACTCAATACGATATCGCGCGAGACATCATTTGCATCCTTAGCAGGGCCGGGTCTTGTCGCCAGTTCGGGAGGCGTGAGCAAGGTGATATCAATAAACATGAGCTTTGAATTCTGGGCCTCTGGGGTAGGGGTTATCGTGAGCCGTCCGTCGGCGATCGTCACGACAAATTCCCACTCGTCGAAGTTATCCTGGCCATCGGGGTCTAGGACGATGACACCTTCCACATCGAAATGGTTGACCTGGTCGGTGTGGTTGGAATCTCCGCCCACCAGAAAGATGCCATACTCGGCATTTTCCAATTCAATTTCCCAGACTTCGAAGCGACCACCTTTCTGCAGGTGGTTGAGCGTGTCATACCGTTGGTCCGGGGCAATATCGTCTCTGCCGCGATCACGCGTTTCATTGACGGCCACTTCCCAACCGTAGGAGAATCCATTGCCGCGATCGCCGAAGACCTGTCCAGAATCAGGCAGATAGCCATCGGGCGTGATGCTGGTCGCCTGTTGGAAATTGATCTTTACCGATTGGCCCCAGCAGAGCCCTGCGACCATGCTTAGCGCAATCGCCGCTAGAAAAGCTTTTTTACCACACATACTGACCTCCTTCTAGATCTCCCCCATCATGACATTTGATCCTGATGTGTCTCCACGGTAGAGAACGCATTAGGGTGATTTTAGATTATAGGACGCATTTTGTCAACATGAACGCCCGCATCCGGGGCGATCGCAGGTAAGGACGCGCGAAAACAAAAACTTACCGATTCTCCACCTCATCTGCAGCTCGTCCCTTGTATGATTTAGAGCCCCTACGCAAAATGATCGTCGCACCGAGAGCGAGCGTTTTTGCCTCTGGCAAGGAAGGCGAAGCAGGCCATCCGAGGATGGTCGATGGAGCCTGACGCCGTCCAGAGGCACAAGAAGCCGCTCGAATGC
>JADFHU010000475.1 GCA_022567055.1 Planctomycetota bacterium | reverse complement strand
GTTGGTCCATGATTCCAGATAAGCGCGAGGCCGAATATTTTAGTTATTGTGAAATGAGGGAAGTGTCTGACTGTGGCGATGTGCCTTCGGCGTTTTTGTGCTCTCATCGTGCCTTACGCTCCAGGTATTCTCGCCAAGGGGTCCAGTAGAATTTGGTCCAGCCATCGTTGACTCCATCATAGTCATGGTCCGGGACATCAATATGAATCAAGTCTATTCTCCCGTCCCTCGCCTCAGGTATGAAGCTCAGAATCAGCGTTGAATCTGGATCGGTCGGCTTGAATTTTGCCGATCGCCAAGTTTGAACAATCAGGTTACGATTGACGACAGCCAGTACCGTGCCATTGAGGGCTCCTTCGAAAGCACTGAATTCACTTCCGGACGCCTTCCCGATCTTGGCCGGTGCGCCAGTTATCGCTTCATGTTCGGTGGGATCAAGCAGAGGATGTCTGCGTTATTCCAACCCTTCAACCGCCGCTCGGAGGGCGCGGATACGATTCGGGTCGACGGCTGTTTTTTCGTATTCTGGTGCTCCAGGAACACCCATAAATATTTTCGGGTTGGTGTATGTCATGCGACTGGGAATCTGGTGCTTGCCACTCACGTGGCATTCCGTGACCCCCGTCTTCGATACGATTTCCGCGATGTTTGTCTCGTCGATGCCGCAGCCGGGGAGGATGATCGTCCGTTCATGGGCTATGTTAACCAGTTTTTTTATGAGCGGTATTCCGTGCTCGGCTGAAGGTTCTTGTCCCGATGTGAGAATGCGGTCTACGCCCAGCTCGATGAGATCTTCCAACGCTTCAAACGGATCCACGGTCATATCGAAGGCTCGGTGAAACGTTACAGCGAGTGGTCGGCTTGCTTCGATGAGTCGGCCGGTACGGGCCTTGTCGACCTTTCCGTCCACCCTCAGTAATCCAAATACAACACCATAGACCCCCAGCGATTTAGCGATTTCGATATCACGGAGCATGGTGTCAACCTCGAGATCGGTGTAGAGAAAGTCACCGCCTCTCGGGCGTATCATCATGAGAACGTCCAGGGTCACACATTTTACGCATAGAGCGACTGTGCCCGCACTGGGTGTGGTTCCCCCTTCCAAGAGGTTGTCGCAGAGTTCGACCCGGTTGGCGCCGCCAGCTTCGGCAGCGAGGGCGGACTCGGGTGACGCAGCACATACTTCCAGGACAAGGGACATGGTGGCTCGACCAGAGTGGCCTTAACATCCTACAATTTGGTTTTTGAGTCAATCACACGATTCCCATGCTCAGTCGTGTAGGCGGCGTATTGAAATCCCGATCGCAGGCAATATGCGCCAAATTCGCCCTTCTTGTTGAGCGCGAGAAAACCAATCTGAATCTCTCTGTAGTCGGGGTTGCGAGCGATGAGTCGTTCTACCGCCAGTCGGCAGGCTTTCCGGGGAGCGTGTCCCTGCCGCATGTACTCGACCACCAGGTGGGAACCGCAAATACGAATGACCGCCTCGCCCCAACCGGTGGCGCAAGCGCCTCCCACTTCGTTGTCTACGTAAAGACCCGCTCCAATGATGGGGGAATCGCCCACGCGGCCAGGGATCTTAAAACCGGCCCCGCTGGTGGTACAGGCTCCGGATAGATTGCCCTTCTCATCAAGGGCAATCATGCCGATCGTGTCATGGTTCTCGATGTTGATCGCCGGCAATTGGCCACGGCCGTTTTTCTCCAGCCAGCGTTTCCACCTTTCCTCGGCTCGGGGCGTTAACAGATTTGTCTTATCGAATCCATGCTCGTAGGCAAATTCCTCGGCTCCCTTGCCGACCAGCATGATATGGCGGGTTTCCTCCATCACCTTCCGTGCGACCGAGACCGGGTGCAAGATGTTCTGGAGGAAGGCGACCGATCCGCAATCACCGGTTTCGTCCATGATACAGGCATCCAAGGTGACATTGCCGTCCTCATCCGGGGTACCGCCGATGCCCACGCTTCCATTGTTCGGATCGGCCTCGGTCACTCGCACCCCCGTTTCAACCGCATCAAGGGCACGCCCTCCCGAGGATAGTACCTGCCAGGCGGCTTCATTGGCCTTCAGGCCAAACTTCCAGGTGGAGACGACCACGGGTCCGTCGGATTCGCGCTTCTGACTCATGGAGCAACCCACTTGGAACGAGGAGAGGACACAAGCGAACAAAAGAAACGCTTTGAATGTATGCATGGTAATTCTTCCATTGTCTTCAGAAACAAAACTCAAAATGATGCCACTTGGGGAATGAGTTTCAAATACACGACTTCCGTAGTCCCTGGACTATGCCATAGCACCGAGACTATAATCTACCGCAATCAAATCACCGGCACAACGAAAACGACTCATTCGTTCGTTTAAGGAGTTCCCCTATGCATAAGCGACTGCTTTCCTCGGTTCTGATCATCGCAGCATTCCAGTGCCCGTCCATGGCCGAAAATTGGGCACACTGGCGCGGCCCGACGGGAAACGGCGCGGCAGCCAACGCACGGCCGCCCGTTGAGTGGAGTAGCTCCAAGAATGTGAAATGGAAGGTGGCTATTCCAGGACGCGGTACCGGCTCACCCGTGATTTGGGAGGACCATGTGTTTGTCGTCACGGCGGTCCCCGTGGAGGGTGCCTCGGGACGGCTGCCGAAACTGGCATTCAAGACACTCTGTTTCGACCGCCGCAACGGCAAGCTGCTCTGGGAGCAAACAGCCACCGTAGCGACGCCGCATCAGAAATCGCATGCCTCCCACGGGTTCGCGTCTGCATCACCCTGTACGGATGGAAAGCACGTTTACGCTCACTTCGGTTCTCGCGGACTTTACTGTTACACGATGACAGGCGAACTGGTATGGTCTCGAAACTTCGGGCAAATGGAGACCCGATTCGGTTTCGGCGAAGGAAGCTCGCCAACACTCGAAGGCGACAAGATTCTTGTGCCCTGGGATCAGGAAGGGCAGTCCTATCTGTACGCACTCGACAAATCGACCGGCGAGATTATTTGGAAGACCAAGCGTGACGAACCATCGTGTTGGGCGACGCCACTGGTCGTCGAACACAACGGGACGAAGCAGATCGTCATGAACGGACAGACTTGCGCCAGAGCGTATGATTTGGAAACCGGGAAAGAACTCTGGCGCTGCGGCGGCCAAACCGAGCGTCCTGTTGCCTCAGCCGTGGCGACGAACGATCTTGTCATTGTCGGAAGCGGTCATAAAGGGTCGTTCATGGCCGCCTTTCGCATGGGTGGCCGAGGTGACATCGAAAATACAGAGCATGTCGCCTGGGTGTTGGATCGCGATACCCCCGATATCGCGTCGCCCTTGCTGTCGGCCGGACGTATTTACTTCCACATAGGCAAATCAGGGATGTTGAGCTGTGTTGATGCTGCGACTGGAAAGCCCCATTACACGGCTGCTCGAATACCCGGTGTTGCCCTCACTTATGCGTCACCCATCGCGGCCGGGGGCCATGTGTATTTGACCGGACGTAGCGGAACGACCGTCGTGATCAAGGACAGCGATCAATTGGAGATTGTCGCGCGCAACTCCGTCGGCGAAACGGTCGACGCAACGCCAGCCCCCGCCGGTGATGAACTATTCATCCGTGGCGAAAAACACCTGTTCTGCATTTCGGAGTAGTCCCGCGGGAGCAGAGCATGATTCTTGCCGGTCCCTGAGTTTGCCGGGAGGAGGAATGTTCTTGTTGCCTATGATAGAAGGGCGGCGCTGGCGCAGGCACTGCACATGTAAGTGGGGAACTCTAGGTCGACGACGGTCGAGTGGTGTCGGCCTACACGCCGACACCGAACTCGGGAAACATCCCGACGAATGACGCCACGCATGTGGCTTAGAAGCCGGTGGGGGGTATTCCTCCGCTCGGCCAGCTCAACAGGTAGGTGTTGCCTGCGGGGTAGGCAGACACCTTTTCAACGTGTCCGTCCACGAATACCGCATTGGCCAGGCCACTGTCGCGATCTCCTCCGCGCGCACCGTGGAAGGTGGCGAAGCAGTCCGTGTTATTGTTGGGTGTGGAGCGTAGGTTGTTGTCGTTAATGCCGCAGCAGCTCAGCCCGGGAATGGACCAGGTGTTTTCCTCGGAGAAAGAAAAAACAGTGGCTGGGTTCTTGACGTTGCTTTCCTTGCGAGACCTCTGGATTTTTTGATGGTATTGGGCGGGGACGGCATTCCAAGCGTCTCCGTTCAAATAAGAATTCATGCAATAGCCATATTGTGGGTCAACGGGTATGGCGGAGTTGCAACTTTGACAGCTTCCGCTCTTGGCGAAACGGAGAAATGTGGGGCAGACGTGGATGTCCTTCTTTGCCAGATAGGGCCAGAGTGGACCGCCCAGTTCAGGATTCTCATCCAGGTTATATCTCCCATCGTGCCAGCGACCTCCTCTGCCGCCATCTTTGTAGAGCCATTCAAAGGAATATGGGAAACCATAGTCGTTGTCGTCCAGATACATGCGCAGCGCGTAGCCATAGGATCGAAGATTCGCCCGACACTGGATGTTCATGGCCTGTTCTTTGACACGCCGCAGCGCAGGCATGAGGATGCTCATGAGCACCGCGATGATGGCGATGACAACCAACAGCTCAATCAGCGTGAAACCTTTTCCTTTTCTCATCATAAAACTCCACAATGTAACGGGCCATAAAAACAGTCAAGAAACTCGGTACAAGATACACCATGAAGGTGGCAGAAGACAGCATTTTATGGGGGAAAAAGGACTTTCCTATAGGCAGATTTCACCTGAAACCAATTGTATTGAATGTTTTCTCTCGGAGATTGCAGAGACGCAGTGGTTTTTTCTCAGAGTGAATCTCTTTCATTTTCTTCCATCGTGTGCCTTCGCGTCTCTGGGAGAGTCCATTTGCTCTGATCCCCAGACTCATTCCGCCGGCGCGAGGCATATTTCACGCAGGGACATATGCGGGCCGGGGAGTTCGTGGTGGAACCGGATGGTCAGCTCCGTCTTGTCCTGGCTCAGGGCCCAGTTTCCAAACTTGCGCTTGCGGAAGCTTCCTAGTCCGCGGGTGTACTCTACCGTGCCACGCATCGTCTCCTCTCCCAATTCCAGGATGAAGG
>JADFHU010000020.1 GCA_022567055.1 Planctomycetota bacterium | reverse complement strand
CGATCGCGATCAGGTCGTCGGTCTCGTACATGATCATCGGCTTGGCCGCCAGGCGGTCCTTGGCGTAGCCGATCTCGTCCTTGGTCGAGACCAGGAATGAGAAAGTGCCGTCGAGGTCGTCGATCGAGGTCTCGAGCGCGTCCCTGAGCGCCACCCCCTGGCGCAGCTTGTCGGCCAGGTAGACGGCGATGAGCTCCGAGTCGTTGTCGGTGGAGAACTCGAAGCCGCGCTGCTCGAGCCGGCGGCGCATCTTCCAGTAGTTGGTGATCTGGCCGTTGTGGACGATCGCGACGTCGGAGAAGCCGGTCGCCCAGAACGGGTGCGCGGCCTCGGGCTTGACCTCGGATTCGGTCGCCAGCCGCACGTGGCCCAGCCCGTGGGTGCCCACGTGATCGGCCACGTGATAGCGCTCGTCGACCTCGTGCGCCACGCCGACGTCCTTGAGTATCTCGAGGCTCTCGCCGATCGAGATGACCTTGGCGGCGTGCTCCATGTCGTACGCGAACTTGCGCATATCGCCCTCGACCTTCACCACGACGCGATAATTGTCGCCGATCCGCTCGTGCTCGACGATCTCGGCGCCGTGCTCTTCGAGGGCGCGCCCGACGCGCTCGACCGAGCGCTCGGCCTCGTCGCCCCCGCCGACGAAGAAGCGCAGCTTCAGCTCGCCCTCGCGCCCGGCGCCGTAAAGCGCGAACCCGGTCGAATCGGGCCCGCGATGCTGACAGCCGTCGAGCATGTCGACCAGCGCCTTGCCGGTCGCCCCGCCCTTCGCCGCGCCCTTGAACAAGATGCCCGCGCCCATCCCGATCAGACGTCGGAGCTTGCGTTTGCCACACTCGGGGCAGGTGCGGCGTGATGAGGCGGTAATACTCTGGAAGAGGTCGAATTCATGTTCACAATGATCGCACTTGTAGCCATAGGTCGGCATGGTGATTACTCCGCCTCAACGTCTTGCTTTTCAAGATCTTCCTTTTGCTCAACATCCAGTGGCTCAGGCACCGACACCGCCTCTGCCTCCTCGTCCGTTTCGATCTTGTTGACGATCACCTTACTGGGTCGCAAGACACGCCCATTCAGGAGATAGCCCTTCTGGTATTCCTCCAGAATGACATTATCCTCCTCGTTCGCATCTGATTTCCGCAGCATCGCCTCGTGCAGCATGGGATCGAACTGCTCCCCAAGCGCCTTGATCTCTTGCACGTCGTACGACTTGAGCACATCCAGCATTTGGTCGTAAATGATCTGAATCCCTTTCACCAAGACGTCCACGTTCTCCGCTGCCGGGGCACTCTCCAGGGTACGCTCGAAGTTGTCCAGTGCGGGCAGGAGTGTCTTAATGATCTTTTCCTTCTCGTAGCCGATCGAGTCCGCCAACTGTTTCGGCACTCGCTTCTGAAAATTAGCATAGTCGGCGCTGACCCGCTGCAATTTTTCGAATAGCTCTACTTTCTCCTCCTCCAAGGCAGCCACTCTCTCTTGAAGCGTCTGCAACTCCTTCTCATCGGCCTGGGGAGCGTCGGTCTCCCGAGGCTTCTCTCTCTTCTTCTTCTGTTGCTGCTGCTTCATCAATTGGTCCCGAACTGAGATTTTAGTTTTTCAAAGAAGGTGCGTGACTGAGGAGACACTCTATTGTTCTCCAATTCCGAGAATTTCCGCAGCAGACTCTGCTGCGTCGCGTTTAACTTTGCAGGTGTCTCAATGGTCACTTGGATCAGTTGATCCCCTTTGCCCCGCGTGCGAATGTCGGGAAGGCCGTTGCCCTTGATGCGAAAGACACTGCCATACTGAGTGCCCGGCGGCACCTTCAAGCGTTCGGTTCCCTCCAGGCTGGGGACATCAATGGTTGCACCCAGGGCCGCTTGAGTAAAGCTGATCGGCACCACCGCCACCAAATCATTGCCATCCCGCTGCAGAAACTCATGCTCTTTGATCTTGACATAGCAGTAAAGATCGCCATTGGGTCCGCCTTGCCGCCCCGGTTCGCCCTCTCCGGTCACACGGATCCCCTGTCCTTCATGGACCCCGGAAGGAATCTTGATGCTCACCGTTCTCTTGGTCGGAACCTTGCCACGACCCTTACAACTCTTACAGGGACTGCCCACGATGCGGCCGGCGCCTTTGCACTGCGGGCAGGTGGAGACCATTTGAAAAAAACCGCCACCCCGGGCCACCTGACCCGACCCCTTGCAGGCCGAGCAGCCCACGGGTTGACTGCCTTTGGCAGCGCCGGTACCCGAACAGGCGCCACAGTTATCCTGCCGCGTGAACGTGATAGTTTTCTCAGTACCCCGCGCCACCTCTTCCAAGGTCAACTCCACGCTGGTTTCAAGATCGAATCCCTTGGCCGCCCCACCCCGTCTGCCATTGCCACGCCGAGCACCGCCACCGAAGATACCACTGAAGAAGTCGTCGAATCCAAAGACGCTAAAGATATCCTCGACGTTCATCCTGGAGAAGTCATGCATGCCGGCGCCACGCAGACCCTCATGCCCATACTGGTCGTAGCGCTGACGCTTCTCCGCGTCACTCAAGACCTCATAGGCTTCGGCACAGTTTTTGAATTTTCCTTCAGCCGCTTTGTCCCCAGGATTCTTATCCGGGTGATATTTCATCGCCAGGGCTCGGTAGGCGCGTTTGACCTCATCCGCCGAAGCGTTTTTCTGGACACCGAGAACTTTGTAGTAATCCTGCTTGGCCATGGTATCGGTTCCAAATAGCTAGAAACCACAGCCGCCGGTGCCGTGGTTTCTAATGATACACTGCCTAGATTATGGGACATGCCGCCTTAGCACACGGCGCCGGCGACAAGCTCTTCTTCCTTTTTGTCCTCTTTCAACTCGGTAATTAGGACATTGGTCGTCAGCATCAGCCCGGCAACAGAGGTCGCCATTTCCAAGGCGACCCGTGCCACTTTGGCAGGATCGACGATCCCCGCTTTCACCATATTGGTGTATTCACCGGTGACGGCATCGAAGCCCATACCCTTGTCCTTCTCGATCATTTTCAGCAACTTCGCGACAACGACATCTCCCTCTTGGCCGGCATTGTCAACAATTTGCATGGTAGGCGTTTTCAGTGCCTCGGCCACGATATCGAATCCGACTTTCTCATCGCCTTTGGCTCGAGCCCTGGCCTTTTCAACGGGATCGATGGCCCGCAGGAAAATCGTTCCGCCACCCGGCACGATCCCCTCTTCAGTCGCTGCCCGCGTCGCATGCAGTGCATCGTCCAGCAGGTCCTTTCTCTCCTTCATTTCCGTTTCTGTGGCCGCACCCGCACGGATGATCGCCACACCACCGGTCAGTTTTGCCAGGCGCTCCTGCAACTTCTCCCGGTCGTAATCACTGGTGGTCTTTTCGATCTGATTGCGAATCTGCTCACATCGGGCCTTGATGTCTTTCTTCTTGCCGCCGCCTTCGATGACGGTCGTATTGTCCTTGGTCACCACGATCTTTTTGGCCTGCCCCAACTGGGAGAGTTCGATGTTCTCAAGCTTAATCCCCAGGTCCTCGGTAATGACTTCACCACCGGTCAAGACGGCCAGATCCGCCAGCATGGCCTTTCTTCTGTCGCCAAATCCCGGCGCCTTTACCGTACAGACCTTGATAACGCCCTGCAGCCGATTGATCACCAGGGCAGCCAGCGCCTCGCCCTCCACTTCCTCGGCGATAATCATCAGGGGCTTGCCAAGCTGCGCCACTTTCTCCAGCAGCGGCACCATTTCCCTGATGTTGGAGATCTTCTTCTCATGCAGCAAGATATAGGCATCCTCTTGGACGACTTCGAGGGTTTCCGGGTTGGTGACGAAATAGGGCGAGACATAGCCCTTATCGAACTGCATCCCTTCGACCACGGTCAGTTCATTCTCCATGGTCTTGCCCTCTTCGACCTCGATGACACCTTCGTTGCCCACGGCATCCATCGCCTCGGCGAGCAGTTCACCGATGCCGGGGCTGCAGTTGGCGCTGATGGCGGCCACTTTGGCGATGTCATTGTGCCCTTTGACGGGGTGACTCGCATCTCGAATATACTGCGATGCCGCGTCAGACGCCTTGCTGATGCCTCTCTGCAACAGGATCGGGTTGGCGCCGGCGGCGACATGCCTCAGACCTTCAAGGTAGATCGCCTCTGCGAACACAATCGATGTGGTCGTCCCATCTCCGACTGCGTCAGAGGTCTTGCTCGCCACTTCGTTGACCATCTTGGCGCCCATGTTCTTGAAAGGTTGGGCGAGTTCAATTTCCTTACTGACGGTCACGCCATCCTTGGTGACCTTGGGAGACCCCCAACTCTTGTGGAGGATTACATTCTTGCCCGTCGGGCCCAAAGTCACCTTCACAGCCCTCGCCAACTCCTTCAACCCATCCTTGAGCTGAGTTCTGGCGTTGTCATCAAACATCAGTTGTTTAGCCATCTCAATAGTTCCTTTAACAATGCCAAATGCCACAGCAGCGTATTTGCTGTCTCACAGTGTCAACAAGCTTTAGCCGACCAACGATCAACTCCACTACCTTTCCACGATGCCCAGAAGGTCGGTTTCACGCAAGATCACATATTTCTTGCTGCCCACTTCAATATCGTTGCCCATGTATTTGCCATAGACGACTTCATCCCCCTTCTTGACGCTCATCGCCGTACGTTTGCCGGCATCCTGGAGTGCTCCAGGACCCGCGGCGACCACCTTGCCGATCTGTGGTTTCTCTTGGGCATTGTCGGGCAGAAAAATCCCACCCGAAGTCTTGTCTTCGGCATCTACTGGTTCAATGACGACACGGTTATCCAAAGGCTTCAGTTTCATTGCAAACTCCTGTGTTCATTGCGAAATAAGCACAATCCATATTGTCTTTTTGACTTTTCAATTCCAGCGAGACTCGTAAGCTGCGAGTAACACTACATCATTCCCATACCACCCATATCACCCATGCCTCCGCCCATGCCACCGCCCATGCCACCCATATCGTCCATGCCGGGATGACCGCCAGCCGCCGCCGGTTTATCGGAGGGTTTTTCGGTGACCAAGCAGTCTGTCGTCAGGAGAATTCCGGCAATGCTGACCGCGTTCTGCAGGGCGCTGCGGGTGACCTTGACAGGATCGATGATCCCCGCATCCAGGAGATTCTCATAGGTATCGGACAGGGCATTATAGCCGAATCCACCCTTCCCCTCAGAAACCCTGCTCACGACAAGACTGGGGCTCACACCTGCGTTTTCCGCAATGGTGTAGCAGGGCATGCGTAGACTTCTTTTCAAGATCTCCGCACCTGTCCTTTCGTCGCCTTTGAGTTTCAACTTCTCGACGGCGCTGACGCAGCGAATCAGCGCCACCCCGCCACCGGCGACGACGCCCTCTTCGATTGCTGCCCGGGTAGAATGCAGGGCATCCTCGATTCTTGCCTTGATCTCCTTCATCTCCGTCTCGCTGGCAGCGCCAACATTGATCTGAGCAACGCCCCCGGTCAGTTTGGCCAGACGTTCCTGGAGCTTTTCCCGGTCATAGTCGCTCGTTGTCGCGTCAATCTCATCCTTGATCTGTCCGATTCGCCCGTTGATGGCGGCCGCCTCTCCAGCCCCCTCGATGATAATGGTATTGTCACTGTCAATCGTGACCTTTTTGGCCCGACCCAACTGCGAGATGCTCACGTTTTCGAGATCAACGCCAAGATCCTTGTAAATGGGCTCTGCGCCGGTTGATACGGCGATGTCTTCAAGCATCGCTTTACGACGGTCACCGTAGCCGGGTGCCTTGACGGCGACGACATTGAGAACCCCCTTCAGCTTGTTGACCACGAGCGTAGCGAGTGCTTCGCTCTCGACATCCTCAGCGATGATCAGGAGGGGCCGCTTGGCCTCAGCGATCTTTTCCAGTAGAGGCACGATCTTGCCGATGTTGCTGATCTTGTCCTCGTATATGAGAATGTAAGGTTTGCTCAACTCGCACACCATGTTTTCCGTATCCGTGGAAAAATGAGGCGACAGATATCCGCGGTCAAATTGCATGCCTTCCACGAACTCCACATCCGTGTCGAGGCTCTTTCCCTCTTCCACCGTAATGACGCCATCTTTCCCCACCCGTTGGAAGGCCTTGGCCATGGTCCTTCCGATCTCCAGGTCATTGTTGGCCGAGACAGACGCTACGTTGGTAATGTCATCTATCTTGCTGATGTCAACCCGCTTGGCCAACTTCGCAAGTGCTTCAACGACAGCCTTGGCCGCCTTCTGCAGGCCGCGATTCAACGACATGGCGTCTGCGCCCGCGGCCAGATTTCGGTAGGCCTCGCGAAAGAGCGCTTCAGTCAGCACCGTCGCGGTGGTCGTACCATCGCCGGCAACCTTCGAGGTCTTGCTGGCAGCTTCCCGCACCAGCTTCGCACCTAAATTCTCATTCTTGTCGAGGAGTTCGACCTCTTCGGCGACCGTCACACCATCCTTGGTTACGGTCGGCCCCCCCCAACTCTTGTCAAGAACGGCATTTCTGCCGCGGGGGCCTAATGTGGGCTTCACTGCCGCGGCCAGCTTCTCAACTCCAGCTAGCAGACCCGCTCTCGCATCGGCTTCAAACGCCAATTCTTTGACTGCCATGATTTTATATCTCCTTGCATTAACGGTTGATGGTATGCAGACGCCACTGATCCATTGCCAGTCATCGCACAAATACCTAAAGACAACGCCGTGGAAAACAGCAAATAGCGTACCATCCGCCCAACTCTCCCCTCGGAGAAACGCCCTGAGAACCGTAACTTATTGATTTTACTACTGTTGTACTACGTCAAAAACTATCGAGAACTGCCCTGCCCTCATGAAGGGAGGCCATGAAACACCACAATTGGCACTACGCTGTTTGGGCTCTACGCCAACTTGACAGGCCCAGGGCGTGTGAGCCATCCTCGACGGAGCCACCTGGGACTCGAAGGGATGCGGGTAGGGACCGCCGACGCATGGGGCGAATATGCGGATACTTGGGACGGAGAGGAGGCGAAGCGGCTAGCAAAATGGCGAGGTGGTGGTTCCGGCTGGGGGGGAGACCGGTTTACCACGCTGCCTCGCCGAGGATTAAGATTCACTGTCAGACAGCGATTATGTCACTAGAAACGAGAATGTTCTACCCTTCGGCGTAAACACAGACCTTCTGAAAAAAACAACTCGCGTCCGGGGAGTCTACTCCAAAAATACTCATCGTCCTTAAACCTTGACCATTATATACCTCTTCGGGGCGGGATGCAAGGCAAAATCAGCGGCCCTGTGCCATTTCAGTCCGTCCCGCTGATAATCATCTTCAGACCTGGCTTGAGTTCAGACTTGGCTTGAGCCTCGAGGTGTCATTCCTCGGCGGTCTCGCGGGCCACATGGTCGGAGTTTTCCAAAAATCGCCGCGATCCCCTTGTAGAACAGAAGATTGTCCCATAGACTAGAATGGTCACGGACGCGTCCTCAAAAATGGATTTTTTGACATCTACGAAATGGCTGACCCACAATGAGCAAGATTTCCGACAGACTCCAGACTGTTCAATGTGTCATCCAGGAAACCTGCGCCCGGGTCGGCCGCAGTGTTGAAGAACTGACCCTCATCGTTGTGACAAAATCAACCACGATCGAAGCGATCCAGGAAGTCCTCGAATTGGGCTTCACGGATCTCGGAGAAAACCATGTGCTGCAACTCAAGAAGGTCTGCAGCGAAGTGGGCTCCCTGAGTGACAATGGCCGATCGGTACCTAAAATAAATTGGCATATGATCGGTCATCTGCAGCGAAACAAGGTCAAGCAAGTCCTGCCTCTGGCAGCGCTCATCCACTCGGTCGACACGCTGCGCCTGGCAGAAGGCCTCAGCGCCTGTGCGACACGACTGAACAGGACAACCAACGTGTTGCTACAAGTCAACACATCCAACGAACCCCAGAAATATGGCGTACCGGTCGGAGCGGCCACCCACCTCGCTGAGCAACTGGAGACCCTGCCCAATCTGACGCTAAAGGGCATCATGACCATGGCGCCTCTGACGCGAAACAAGGAGGTCGTACGAAGCTGTTTTTCCCGTGCCAAAGACTTGTTTGACGAAATGAGGGGCGAGCGAATCGTCGGTCCCCGTTTCCATGAACTGAGCATGGGTATGAGTTCAGACTATGAAATCGCGATCGAGGAAGGCGCGACACTCCTCCGCATTGGTTCCGCCATCTTCGCGGGCTAAGCGGCCGCGCAAAAATGACTTCCCATTTATTAGGGGCAATCTTGACATTATCTTCGGCCGCTTCTCAATCGCGAATTCCTCGACGTAGAACAGCTACGCCTGTGGATTCGCTCAATCGGCGCGACCCAATCTAACGCCAATTTGTTCCCTCTAAATTGTGAATTTATTTCTGCGCGACCGCTAAGGAACCGCGGATTATTTGTCCAAAGTAACCCTCTGTTCTCGCCGATAGAATCTTGGTGACTCTAGGGTCGCTTAGTCAGTCACACTCTGGGCATATTTAGAACGAAGGCCTTGTCATGATCGACATACCTCTATTGGTCAACAATACTGCGCTACCTAAGAACTTCACGGACGTCATTTATCTGACCGATCAAGGGCACATGCCCACCGAGATCCGGCAGTTGGTGCGTCAGAAGAGACTCTCGTACTCCGTGCTGCCAATCGCCAAGTCTCCCGAACTGCGTCAGAGGAGCCACCTTATCGGAACCGTCATTCTCGACGCCGCCGACTTGGGCACATTTGAACACCAGGAGGTAGGCCGGATCATCCAGGCCTTTGAACAGGAGAGCGTGGGCGTCATCGTTTTGACACACCGGGTCAAGAAGCCTGTACGTAGCTTCTCCCTGTCTCCAACCAAGAGCAGTTTCTCCATGGCCGACTCGGTCGAGTCCGTTTCCATCGATGATCTGTGGGTCCAGATTAGCGTCAACCTGGCCTGCCGCAAGAAGAGCAGCGGCATCATGTCCCGGCCGATGGTTTCAGCCAGCAAGTTGCAGCGGACCGGTACCAACAAACTCGCGGAGCAGCTTCAGATGACGAGTTCGCTGGTTGAGAACCTCACTGAACAGCTGCGACTCGCCGGGCTGGTGCAACGGGACTTCCTGCCCTCCAAGATGCCCGACTGCGAGAACTACACCTGGGCCACAACCTTTTTCCCGGCGGAATGGGTTTCGGGCGACATCTATGACGTCGCCCGGCTCGATGAGCGTCACATCGGTTTTTACATCGTAGACGCGGTCGGACACGGAATGCCCGCTGCCCTGCTAACGATCTTCGTGAAGCAGGCGCTGACGACCCAGATCTCGGAAGGAGACGACAGCCGGCTGCTCCAGCCCTCTGAAGTCATGAGCCGGCTCAATGTGCGCATGTCTCAGGAAAAGCTCTCAGGATACCAGTTTGCAACCTGCTGCTACTGTCTACTCAACACGGAGACCCGAGAGCTGACTTATGCCCGAGCCGGGCACCCCTACCCACTCCTGGCCAGACCCGGCAGACCCCTGCAGCAATTGGAAATTCGCGGATCTTTACTCGGCGTCTTTGAGCAGGCGGAATATCCTGAACAGACCGTGCAACTCGAACCGGGCGACAAGATCATCCTCTACTCGGATGGCGCGGAGCCCTTCATCGGTAACCTGGATGACAGTCAGGCCTTCACCTACTATGAAGATTTCCTAGCGTTGATAGAACAGCCCGTCGTTGAAATGCTCGACAACTTCGCCGCACTCACCAAACGCAAAAAGATCGATCCCGGAAGCTTTGATGACATCACCATGGTGGGTCTCGAGGTGCGATGACAGTAGGCTTTGTCAGTGTCAAGCAGTGCCGATTCAAGGTCTGTCATGGGCGCAGAGGAACACCTCCTTGGTATCCTCAATCTTTATCCGGACCGAGCGGCCGCGCAAAAGTAAGTTCACATTCTCTTGTATATTCTCAATAGAGCAGGAGTCGCTCACCTATCTTGTCGATAGAGTACCCCGTAGCTGTCCTATGCACAGACGGAAGGAGTTAGTCCCATGCTGGCCATAGCTGATTCGTACGGTCGATCGGTCATCATTCTTGCAGCTCCTTATGTTTGGGGAACGGCAAGAAACAAGTTGAGGAGATGAAAAATGAAGAGACTGTTTTCCACCCTGGTTGTCCTATCCATTTTGTACGCTGCCGGCTGCCATAGACTGCCGCGGCGGCAGGCGCGGGAGAGTGCACCAGAATCCAAGCGAGTCGTTACGCATTCCACCGATCCATTTCTCTCGGTCAGTTATGATGATGCTGAGATCGGTAGACCCGAACAGGCACCACGAAGTAGGGAAGCAGCGCAGCCCCAGATCGATCCCTTCGACCAGTTCTTCCAAGAGATGGGGTCTTTCGGCGATATCTCTTCACAGCGACCTGTCATGGCCCCCGCGACATCCCAGGATCAGCGACAAGACCCGCCCGATCCTAGGACGCCGCCCATGCAGTCGGGTCCAACCTACAGCACCTTCAGCTCGCCCCGGGAACCAACGTTCACGCCGACTCGAATGTCTTTCACCAGCCATTCTACCAACATACTGACCATGACCGAGCCCGGACCCCGCCATGTCTCCTTGACCTATCCCTCTTCTGAGTACGGAGTCATCAAGGTGGACAAGGTCATACCGAGAGAAGTCAATCTCGAGCAAACCTTCAAGTACAGTATCCACATCACAAACCTCACCAACACGACCTTGAACAGCATCGTGCTCACCGAGACATTGGCACAAAACTACGAGTTCGAGTCGGCGTCTCCGTCACCACAGCAGATACCCGGCAGTCTGATTTGGCAGATAGATTCGCTCGGCCCCAAATCGACAGAAGAAGTCGAGATCTATGGCCGCGCCAAGAACATCAACGCCATGAAGCACCGCACCACACTCACCTATGCCGTAGTATCCAGCACTAACATCCGCGTCGTCAGGCCGGAACTCGAGCTGACAAGGAGAGCCCCGGCCGAGACGCTGCTGTGCGACGCATTCCCCGTGGAGTACATTATTACCAACGTCGGCACCGGCTCAGCCAAAGAGGTTCGGATCTACGAAACCCTCCCCTCCGGTCTGAAAACGACCGATGGTTCGGCAGAAGTCTCCTTTACGGTGGGCACCTTGCGGGCGGGTCAGTCCAGAAGCTTCGCCGCGGAGCTGCGGGCGAACCGGCGTGGGCTCTATGCAAACAAGGCCATGGCCAGCTCATCGTCAAATACCCGGGCCGAATCGGCCCCAACGGCGACCTCCGTACGTCAGCCGGCCCTCGTCATCACCAAGAGTGGACCGGAGCGGCAATACTTGGGTCGATCCTTAGGCTATGAAATCACCGTCATCAACCGAGGTGACGGCACCGCGCACAAAACGATACTCGAGGACACCATCCCCTCGGACATCACCCAGGTAGAAGTCTCTGCAGGGGCGGAGGTGACTGGAAACCGCCTAAGATGGGATCTTGGTTCGATCGCTGCCAATGCATCCAAGTCGATCCGCGTCTCCTACAAACCCTCCAAAGTGGGTATTTTTACCAGTGACACGACCGTCAGCGCCCATTGCACGGAGACCGTCTCTTCCTCGACGAGTACCGCGGTCGTGGGCATTCCCATTGTCCGATTGGACGTGGTGGACTTGCAGGACCCCGTGGAAGTGGGTGAAAATGTGACCTATGTCATCACCGCCACCAACGACGGCTCAGCACCGGATCACAACGTCCGAGTCGTCTGTCAACTCGAAGACAAGATCCAGTATGTCTCATCATCCGGGGCCACCCACGCCTCTGTGATGGGTCGCACCATCAACTTTACCCCACTGCGGACCTTGTCGCCGGGGACCAAAGCAACCTGGCGAGTCATTGCCAAGGCCACAAGGCCAGGTGGCGTTCGATTCAGGGTCAAATTGACCAGCGATGAACTCACTCGTCCTGTCGATGAGACCGAGGCAAGCTATCTCTACGAGTAAAGAAGGCGTCTTACTCAAACATGACCGGAGGCCACCGCCACAGGCGGTGGTCTCCTTTTTTCGTCGCGGCAACTGCCCGGTGTCGGCTCGGCTCGGGATCCACAGCGACCGAAAATGAGTTGCATAAGCCCCTCTAACGGCTATACTCCCACCTGCTTAGACGTAACCCTTCTGGTAATGGCTCTGTCGATCCCCTCGGGCCAGCCCAAGCAGACCGAATAGCTGGCCACGACCGAAGGCCATCTGCAGTACGAGAGGTGAAAGGACACAAATGGCGCAGGAGAACAGCGACCTCAAGATGGTCAAGGAACTCATCGCGATCATGAAAGACAACGACCTCGTCGAAGTCAAGATAGAGCATGGGGAGGACAAGCTCTGCCTCAAGCGATCGGCCGGCCAAGCTGTCCCCTCTGCGACCTTGCCATATGTTGCCCCGCCGCCGGGCGTGACGCCCGCCGCCAACCCGGCGTCCACTGATGCGGCCAAGAGCAACGAGGATCTCATCGACATACCTTCTCCGATGGTGGGAACCTTCTACGAAGCCGCGAGTCCCGACTCCGATCCCTATCTCAAAATCGGGTCCCACGTCAGCCCTCAAAGTGTCTGCTGCATCATCGAGGCCATGAAGGTCATGAACGAGATCAAGGCAGAGGTCTCGGGCACGCTGTCACAGATTCTTGTTCGTAACGGCCAGGCCGTTGAGTATGGCCAGATACTCTTCAGGGTCAAGCCGGATTAAGATCCCCACCATGCTGAGCGAAGCGTGTGCCTACGAAGGCTTGCCAATCCCCTCCGATCTTGAACGTTCACTATGCTGTCCAGAATCTTAGTCGCAAATCGAGGTGAGATCGCCCTCCGCGTCATTCGAGCGTGTAAAGAGCTAGGCATTGAAACGGTTGCCGTCTATTCCGAGGCCGACAGAGAGGCGGCCTACCTCGCGCTCGCGAATGAATCCATCTGCATCGGTCCGGCGGCCGGCGCCCAGAGCTATCTCAACATCGCCCGCATCATCAGTGCCGCAGAAATCGCCGATGTCGAAGCCATTCACCCTGGGTATGGATTTCTGGCGGAAAACATTGAATTCGCCAAAATCTGCCAGGAGTGTGGCATCCAGTTCATCGGCCCCAGCGTGGCATCGATGATGCAGCTCAGCGATAAGGTCCAGGCCCGAGAGCTGGCCATTCGGGCCAAGGTACCGATCGTCCCCGGTTCGGACGGCATCATCGACGAAGAAGCAGAAGCCGTCATGCTGGCCAACAAGCTCGGCTATCCCGTCATCATCAAGGCCGTGGCCGGGGGGGGCGGAAGAGGCATGCGGGTCGCCCATAATGACATCAGCCTTCGATCCGGATTCCACGCCGCTCGCTCCGAAGCAGAAGTGGCCTTCGGCAACGGTCAAGTCTACATGGAGAAATTCATCGTCGAACCTCGCCATGTGGAGGTCCAAGTCATGGCGGACGGCCAGGGCAATGTCCTGCACTTCTACGAGAGAGATTGCTCCATCCAGCGACGTCATCAGAAAATGATCGAGGAATCCCCCTGCCCGGTCCTGGACACTGGGACCCGGGACACCCTGGCAGAGGCTGCCCTGCGTTTGATCCGGGCGTGCGACTACTCCAGTGCCGCAACGGTCGAGTTCCTGTTGGACAAGGACAACCGATTCTACTTCATTGAGGCCAACACGCGGATCCAAGTAGAACATCCGGTCTCCGAAATGGTCACCGGCCACGATCTCATCAAGTGGCAATTGAAGATAGCCAGCGGTGAGCGCATCGATGTCAAACAGGAAAGCATCAAGCTGCAGGGCGCCGCCATCGAGTGCCGCATCAACGCCGAAGACTCCACCAACAAATTCACGCCCTCGCCCGGCAAGATCGAACGGTTTATCCCGCCGGGCGGTCCGGGTGTCCGTGTCGACACCCATGTGCACCAAGGCGCCGTGATCTCGCCCTACTACGATTCACTGATCGCCAAGGTCATTGTCCACCAACCCACCCGGGTCGAAGCCATTGCCACCATGCAACGCGCGCTGAGCGAGTTTGTCATTTCACCTATCAAGACCACCATCCCCGCCTGCCAGGCGATCTTGTCACATGCCCTCTTCACGCAGGGCAAGATCGACACTGGCTTCATTGATCGGACGTTCTAGGCTCTTTCTGACACTTCCCGGGCAATGAGGTCGTCATAGGTTTCGCGTCGACCAATGACACGAAAGGTGTCGCCCTCCACCAGCACTTCTGCGGGTCGACACCTGGCATTGTAGTTGCTGCTCATCGTGAAACCGTAGGCGCCCGCCGTAAAGGTCGCTATCAGATCGCCGCGCTGCACCGGGGGCATGGCCCAGTCCTGGGCCAGAAAGTCACCGCTTTCGCAGATAGGTCCGACCACGTCTACGACCTCAGTGCCTTCAAACAGCAGACGCTTGCTGCGGCGCACCGGGACGAAATCCTGTGTCACGTCGGTCGGCCAGATGAAGTGAAAGGCCTGGTAGAGGGCCGGGCGAATCAGATCGTTCATGCCGGCATCCACGATCACGAATTTCTTGGTCGGTCCTTGCTTGGTATAGACCACCCGCGACACCATGATGCCGGCATTGGCACAGATGCTCTTGCCAGGTTCCAGCACGAGCTTCAAATCCCGATGCTTGAGCAGGGGAACGATGCCACTGGCGTATTCCGCGGCCGAAGGAACCGTATTGGACTCATAGTCCGCTCCGAAACCCCCGCCCAGGTCCAACACCTCGATGGTGTGCCCCTTGCCTCTTAGGGTGTCCACCAAGGGCATGACCTTCTCAACCGCCTCGACATAGGGGTCAATCTTTTTGCCACCGGTACCCAGGTGCACATGCAACGCACAGAGCGTGACACTCCCGTTGCCTGCATAGCTGTCGAACACACGGATCGCGTTGCCGATGTCCACACCGAACTTGTTCTCTTTCGTGCCCGTGGTCATGTAGGCATGGGTTCGATAGGCCACATCAGGATTCACTCGCAGCGCCGCTTTGACGCGTCTGCCCGTATCCTTGGTCAACTGGATCAAGTTGCGAAGCTCCTCTTCCGATTCGATGCTGAAGAAGCCGATACCGGCCTCCAAGGCCGCCCGAATCTCCGGATCTGTCTTGCCCACACCCGCGTAAACCACCTTCTCCGGGTCCCCCCCCGCCTTTAGCATGCGGAAGAGTTCCCCCCCACTGACGATGTCAAATCCGCTGCCATGTTCCGCCATGAAGCGCAGGATATGGATGTTGCCGCAGGCCTTGACGGAATAACAGATCGTGGTCTCGATCTCGGAATAGGCCTCTTGCATCCGCCGCAAATGCTCGACGAACGTGGCCTTGCTGTAGATGTAGAGGTGCGTTCCCACCGCCTCCGCAATCGTCGCAATACTGACGTCTTCGGCAAACAGCTTTCCGTGCTGGTATCGAAAGTGATCCATGACGCCTTCTACAATTAAGACACAGCCTGAGGTGGCACCTAGCGGCCGCGGATCTCCGCGATGAGTCGCAGGGTCTCCGCCACCTGACGCGTCAACGCCCCGTAGGACGCCTGCGCCAACACATCCCGGCTGATCAGTTGCGATCCCATGCCCACGCAGGCCGCGCCGGCATCAAACCACTCGCTGAGATTCTGCCTCGTCGGGGAGACACCACCGGTGGGCATAAGTTCCGCCCACGCACAGGGGCCCTTCACGGACTTTATGAATGAGGGTCCGCCGACCTGGCCGGCAGGAAAGACCTTGCACAACTCGACACCCAGGAGATGCGCCTGATGGATCTCTGTCACCGAGCCGCAGCCCGGCAGATAGGCCACTTTCTGACTGTTACAGGTGCGCGCCACCTGCTCATCCAGCAGGGGTCCCACCACAAAATCCGCACCACAGGCCATAAACAGAGCGGCGGTCGGTCCATCGCACACGGAGCCGACACCCAACATAACCTCCGGCCTCTCTTCATCCCGCCGGCGAGCCAAGTGCTTGAACACATCGAACGCCCTGTCGCCGCGGTTGGTGAACTCAACGAGAGGACAGCCACCCTCGGCGCAGGCTTGGACAACTTGCCAAGCCACCTCACCCTCGTGGTGATGAAAAAGAGGCACGAGACCCAGTGCCTTCATCTCTGTCAATACGTGGAGCCGTCTGTGTTGAGCCATGGGGATCCTATTCAAGAAGCTTATGGGTGCTCACCTTAGCGGGTGACAGACTAAGAATCAACTCGAAATAGGCGGGTCTAGTGATCAGTCAGGTGGGTCTGTGAGTCGGTGGGTCTGTGGTCGGTAGTCGGTGGTCGGTTCGGCCTAACGACTGATTACTAAATGACGACTTCGTGGATATCCTTTAGGAAGGGCAAGAGAGAGGGGTCGTTCACTGTAGTGCCAATAGAGGCGATTGCTCGGGGAGGATCCGCAAAGCGCGCTTCGCTCTGTGCGGAACATTGGCACACAGGGCCGAATCGCCTATACTTCTTCGGTCTCGTCAACCGCTCCGAGGATCAAACTGATGGCACGACGCCGCTGGCAGGCCTACCTGAAACCCACACGGGTGCGCTGTCTCCTGGGCCTGCTGCTTGGCTCGGTGGCGCTCAATATCTGGCAGGCCGACCAGCGTGTCCCCGTCCCACCCACGGCGGGCGCTTCGATCTCGGGCATCGATCCGAGTCTGGCCGGGAAGGATGTCTTCCGGGTGGCCACCTACAACGTATGCCGTGGCAAGGGCACCGATGGCATCGAAGACCTCAGCCGGGCCGCCCGGCTCTTGGGCGACTGCGACATCGTGGGCATCAACGAGCTGGCGGGCCCCAGCGTCTGGGGTGAGCCCAACCAGGCGGAGCAACTGGGAAACCATCTCGAGATGGGTTGGCTCTATGGTCCAAACCAGCGGCGTTGGTATCGGGATCACTTTGGCAACGGCCTGCTGAGTCGGTTTGACGTGTCCGCCTGGTACAATGAGCCCATCCTCAAGGGCAGTAGCCTGCGCAACCTGATCACTGCCCACCTGGTGGTCAATCAGAAGACCATCGTCCTGCTCATTACCCACCTCGATGCCGAGCAGAACCGCGACTGGCAGCTCCGACATGTGCTCGAAGAGTTCCAGCGCTACCCCACCGCAATACTCCTGGGTGACTTCAACGCGACGGCCGGCCATCCCCTGCTCCAGGACCTGCTCAGAGATTCGGGCACAATCGATGCCGTGCAGGTGGCCCTGGGGCCGAACGACCGGGACGATCGGATCGATTGGATCATCCTGCGAGGATTGGAGGTTGTCGCCGGCGGCCGGGAGCCCGTCGGCATCTCGGATCATCCCTGCTTATGGGTAGACGTGAAATTCCCCGACCCCTCAGTTGGCGCGGACGGCTAAGATGCGAGCTTACGTCAAAAAACGGGTTTTGGGGCCCCATGGAGCCGATTAATCGCCATTTTCTTGTGTGGTCCGGAAAAAGGTCGATTATTTTTAGAAAGACCGTTGCGCCTGGCCCCGGGCTGGGCACTATGGGGTGTTCTTTGAGATAATGAAATACTGAATTCTGAAATTGTCGCCGATTGGTTTGCTTAGCGTGTGACAGTTTTGAATATAATCCTCCTCCTTCAGATACTTACGTTCGAAGTAGTTTCGGCCCACTGTAGCTCCCCGCTACAGTGGGCTGAAGCGTTTATACCCGCTCGTAACTCTTTGACCCCGCTTAGGGACCGGCAAGAAATAACTTGGACTTTTGAATGCCCAATTGCACCCCATCTTGGATCGCTTCTCAATCGCGACATCCGCGACGTAGAACAGCTACGCCTGTGGTTTCGCTCAATCGGGCGCGACCCAATATGGGGCACACTTGGACCCCAAATTGTCCCATTTATTTCTTGCCGATCCCTTACGCCACCCTGGATACTTGCCGAACAGCATGTCCCTTCGGATTCGAGTTGCGGTGAGACCCATTTCCCCTATGATTGCTGACAGAACCCATCGCTGTTGACCCAAGGAGGCATGGAAGCCGGCCATGAAGGACCGCCTACACGCCGCAGTCGCGCTGTCAGTCTGCTTAACGACCCTATGCACCTGCGCCGGTTTCGAGTCGTTCTATCAACACGACTCGGCTCAGGCCAAGTCGATCATCACCCGGTCCAACGGGCAGGTCCTGGTACTTTGGGAGCATGATCACGGGTTCGGCCTCCTTCATCTCGACCCGCATGGAGAGCCCATCTGGAGCAGGGAGCTGAAGATCGGCAATCTCCAGGCGCTCGCATTGGCCGCCTC
>JADFHU010000474.1 GCA_022567055.1 Planctomycetota bacterium | reverse complement strand
ATCCGAGAGTGCCATGGCTCTATAATTACAAGTTGGATTTCCGATTTAGGTGAGCCCTTTCCAGCCCGTAGTTCGACAAAAGGTCTAATTAATAGGACTCAGAAAAAGGCTGGCGTAGCTGTTCTACATCGCGGATTTTGCGATTGAGAAGGGATCAAAGATGGGGTGCAATTGGGCATGCAAAAATCCAAGTTATTTCTTGCCGGTTCCCAAGACAACTGTATCGGGATAGAACGCCGACCAGGAATAGTAAAAGGTCTGGGCTGAACGAATGCCGGGAGGTGCCTCCTGGACAACAATACCGGCCTCCGTCCTGGCCACTGTCACCTTCCCTAGTGGCGTGTTGAAGGTGAAGCCCTTCATGCCGATGCTCTCTTTCGCGATGAACCAGGCCTGTTCATCGGTGGCAATGCCAACGCCCAATGTCTTCTTGGGCAGCGCATCACCCATCTCTGCGACCGGGACCATTAGGCGGTCGTGCCCGAAGTAGTCGCCATAGGCCGACCCCTCGTAGGGCCGATGATGTCCGGTGTCCCGACTCACCAGGTCACCCTGCGGATACTTGTTTTTGAACTCGGCGTAGGTCACGAGGCGCACGGGCAACATGTCGAGTTCGCTGCCGACCAGCGGGCCCGAGACGGCCTCCATCCCCAGTTGACTCCACAGCCCCTTGTGGGTCCGATCGTAGAGCAAGACGTTGGAGTTGTAGAGGGCGCCCGATACACCGAACTCCAGCACCAGATCGCCGCTATCTCCCTCGGTGGGTCTTTTGATATGGCGAGAAAAAATCGTAGCGGAGTCACATAGAGGACAATACGTAATCGCGATCGGCTCGCCCCCCAGCGTCGTGTTCACGATCTCGTGGTAGTTCAGGATTTGCAGCGGCACGCCCAGGACGTCGGTCCCCACGACGGCCTCGATCACCCGGGCCTCGGGCTCTAACCAGTTTGCCTCGTTCACCTTTTCCAGGTTGGGATCGGTGAGGGCGGGGATCCCATCTTTCCGGACCAAGGTGTGAATCTGCTCCTGGGGGATCGTCAACCCGCCAAGATCATACTCGGCCTCAATGTTGACGGCATAGGGCCGCCGGACGGTGCGGAAACCCGTATCCCACTGGACGGGCGGAGTGGCAATAGCAGATCCACCGCCGCCAAGACCCCCGCCGCGCGACATGACAAGGGAAGCAATGGAGGCGATGATGACGGCGATTAACACAGCGACCAGCAGGGATTTGCGTGAGGTCAGGTTTGACATAGGGACCCTTTCGTTAGAATGTCGCATGGTCAACAATCGGCGTCGTCAGAATACTCGATCTGGCTTCCAGTGACCATGCTGCATCATAAAACGAATCGGATCTGTCGTAGGGTTCCTTCCTTCTGGGCATTGAGTTGTCTGACAGAGCCTACTCCTGAAAGAGCAACGGCAAAAACTCGGCCAGGTAACGCCGCCACACCATGAAACTATGGGAGCCGGAAGTCTCTTTCCAGGTAAGGTCGACCTCCTGGGATTTGAGCCACGCCACCAAGTCTCTGTTGCGGCCGATCAGACCGTCTTCTCGACCGCAGGCAATCCAAAGTAATCTCAGTTGATCGCGGGTGGATGTGTTTACCGCGGGATAGGCCTCGCTGAAATTGGCGTTAAGGCCCCCCGAGCTGAATGCACCGATCCAGGCGAAACGATCCAGGGCATTGAGCCCGATCATCAGCGACTGGGTCCCCCCCATGGAGAGACCGGTGATGGCGCGGTGCCGGCGATCTTTGGACACATGGTAGGCCGCTTCTACTTGAGGGATCAGTTCCGCCAGCAGGGCCTCTCGGAATTTGTCATTACTGTCCAGCCAGGCGGCCCAGTCGCGCAGAGACTGCCAGCCCTGGCTGATGACCTTGCGGTTGCCGTAGCCCAGGGGCATGACGACCAGCATCGACTTTATTTTCCCCTGAGCCAGCAGGTTGTCGAGGATCAGGTTGGCCCGCCCGACGCTGACCCAGGCATCCTCGGCATCACTGAAGCCATGCAGGAGATAGAGGACTGGCAAAGGCAGCGGCGTCCCGGATTCAAGTATTGGAGCAAGCGACACTAAAAGCAATACTGCAATCCGAGGACCCGTTGTCCCCAATGCCTATGCATATGAAAAACAATATGGCTGATTACAATTTTTCTGATTTATTTTTGTGACCCGACCACTTGGGCAAATCATCATCCATATCGATGATCCGCACACTATAGAAAATATGACAAGTTGGTTTAAATTTCTCTGGAACCTTTGACGCACCCCCAAAATCAAAGAGAGACGGAAACGCAAGCCACATATTGCGCCCTTCATCCGCAATGAGAGTGCCACAAAGGGCACAGCTGACTTTGCACGGAAGAATTCTCTCATGCCTTTTAAGCTCACTGTTGTAAAAATTTAGGTGCTCAATTCCTTTCGTTATTCTGACATCGTGTTTGTGAAATATCACTGCCCACTGCATCGGAGCGCCGTGCAACTTTTGGCATCCTAAGCAATGGCATATTTTTGCATCTACAGGCTCCGATCTTACTTCGTACTGTACTGCATCGCAGTAGCAATTTGCTCGGTATTTTACCGTAAAATCACCATCCGTAATAGACGCAAACTTTTCTCCAAACTCTTTTTTCATAGTCCGAGCCGAATAAAATTAAACGTTCAGCTTCATGGCAGATTCCCTTTCAAATACGTGGGCAATCAAACCATCGAAATTGGTAAATCACCTTCCGACTTTGATGTGAAGCGGGGATTCGGGATTCATCCCAAGATCCCTTAGCCGGAACTTGAGTTCCAGAAATGGCCCCGTCAAAAGCGATGTAGCCAGTCGGACCTTCGTGTGAACTACGGCGGGCGACGCTCCTACCTGGCTCGTGCAGCCACCAGGGTGGACCTTTCGAAAATAAGCCCATCTGGATTGATGTGATTCGACCATCCTCGTTTCGACGTTCCCGCCTCCAACCGCCCCATGTCCTTTTCCACTCTGAAAACTTTACGGCGTCCAACTGCACAAGTTCGCAAGAGGCCATGGTTTGAAAGGTCCGGCGCCCCCAAAAAAACGAGCCAACATAACTTTCAGATTGGCCTGCATGCCACGACGCACGGTAGATTGAGCCTTCCGTCTTGAACATCAAGGCAAAATCGGATCCTGTATCGTAGCGGTCAAACTTCTCCTGGATTCCCACGCCGAGTGTGATCAGCACGTAGAGATTCTGATCGTCCTGAGCCAGTTTGATGCTCTGCATGCCGACCCGGGTCGATTTCCAGGGACCGCCGCTCGAATCATGCATCACCACGGGAGGAACACTGGCCCAGTCGTCGGCCTTTCCATCCATGGTGATCGCGGCTCGAGGTGTTGGGAGAGTGGCAGCCGACGATATCGCCGCCGTAGGCAAGAACAACCAGCCTCGGCTCTCTGTGACATAGAGCATAACCCCTAGGACGAGCGTCGCGGCGATCCCGATCGTCCATGCCTTCTTTGAGGCCTGGGCACCCGCGCCCCTGCCCCTTTCGACTGCTGAGTCGCGTTCGGCGCTTTTCAAACTCTCCAGGGCTCGGTGAGGCGTGACCCATTCGGCATAGGCCCGCAGGTTTTCCCACGTCTGAAGACTTTGCAACGCTTGGAGACTCCTGCGCCAGAGGGGAACCGAAACAAGAAAAACCGCACCGATCAGCCAGAGATGCCAGCCATAGGGTGCTTCGGGGACTGGTCCAAAATCGCCTGCCCTGGAAGGCACGAGATCGGGCACGATGAATGAGGCGATAGATAGGCAAATGCCGACCCCGCAGTACACCAGGCCCAGTCTCATGTGGATGCCAAGCCAGGCCAGAAGCCCTTTTCCGAAGATGCGCGGGATTCCCGCGTGCGAGCGTTGCCGTTCAAGAAGGGAGCGAGCAGTGTAAGCCGTTATCGCCATCCAGACCACCAGATGCTGAGCCAGATGTCCTAGACGAATGAGCCCAAAGCCTAGGGGATTCACCCAGGCATACCCGTCGAAGGGGTGTATGTGTAGCAAACTGTAGCCTGGTAACATTTGGCCGATGAGGGGGACGGCCGCAGCCAGGAGAGCAAAGGAAGCGATTAAGACAATTGGCGCGCCGAGCAGCCCCGGCCAGAGCCCTGTTCCGGAAGCTGAGGTTGCCAAGAAAGCCGGCAGCCGATCCTTCTGAAGCGGGCCAAGGGTGCGCCGCCGAAAGATATGACTCCACAATCCGAACAGGAGTAACCAAGCGTACAAACCCAACTGGCCGGACGCCGAAAACGGTCCGGGCATGCCTCTGTCTGAAACATATCCTTTGGCGAAGAGGAGGCCCGCATAGGCAATCAACCCAAAAACACCGAACGGCCGACGGAGCCATCGGAGCGTCCAGAGGACTTCACCCCGTAGCAGCTCCTGATCGGCATGGCGATACCAGGCGGCGAGATTCGTGAGAGGCGTCATGGTCGGTCTCGGTCTCAATATGGGTGGCGACCCGCTGCAAACTCTTAGTATAAGCTTTTAGCGCCAATACCCGCGGGACGACCCCAAACCTCCCTCTTTACCACAAAAATACGGCCAAAATGGTGTGTTCACTAACCTGATAACATGCAGATTTGAGTATTGGCGCTAAGACTCGATAGTTCCGAAGCGACAGATGAGATCGGATTTTGACGGTGCCTCTCGCAGGCGATCGCCCGCAACATGAGGTGAATTGCATGCGGGTCATCATCTGTTCCCTTAACACTTACCCTATCCCTCATTCCTCTGACGGCGCAGGTGAGCATACCGAACCTTCCCAAGTCCGAGCCAGACGCGACCTCTGCCGGAAGATCAGCCTACCTGAACGTGGATCACCCCGCAAGTGGATACTTCGCATCCCAATCTGGCGAGCCCAGCTCCCGCGGCACCTGAGGGGATGTGAGGCCCCCGCGTCCTCCGCGAGAGCCAACACCGATCACAGCCCACTGATTACTGTTTACTGATCATTGATTTCCCCCTTGCACTCAGGAACCGGCAAGATCAAGGCCTCGTTATGCGGCGAAGCCGCTTAGCCCAATATAGGAAAATAGGTCCGCCGAGGAAGGCCGGATCTAGGCCGAGGAAAGACAGAAGGAAGGCAA
>JADFHU010000019.1 GCA_022567055.1 Planctomycetota bacterium | reverse complement strand
ACCACGCACCTCATGGGTCCCGGGGAGCGTACCCCGGACATTTCCAGTATTATCCAGGAGATCGTCAATCAGCCCGGCTGGTCGGGCGAGGGCATCGTGCTGATGTTTAGAGACAACCCGGCCAATCCCTCAGCGGGAACCCGGGAAGCCGAGTCCTATGACGGGACGGCCAGTGAGGCACCGCTGCTTCACATCAGTTTTGAGTAAAATCGCGTTGGAAGACATCTGGTACCACGGACCAAGGATGACACTGTCCGTTCCTGCGGACGGACCGTTCGAGTCGAGTGGGTGCCGGCCAGGATCGCGGACGTAGAATTTCGTTTGGGCCTATACCGACTTCCAGGTATGGGCCCCCCTTTTTGAAAGATGAAGCCATGAACACTTGCGAAAACAGGTCAAAAAGCCGGAGGGCAGGCGGGTTCACATTGATTGAACTGCTGGTCGTGATTGCCATCATTGCCGTACTGATGGGTATTTTGATGCCGGCTTTGCGCAGGGTCAAGGAGCAGGCGCGGGCAACGGTGTGTAGATCGAACTTGAAGAACGTGGGACTTGCCGTGCACATGTATCTGGACGACTATAACCGCAAATTAACTCCGAGGCGCAGCTCTAACCGACATCTGTGGAAGAATCCGAACGGGACGTGGCGGGAGCCCGGCACCACCGACACGTACTGGGGGACATATTTCAGACCCTATATACAAGATAATACGAAGATCTTTGGGTGTCCGAGCTTACAGCGTGTTGCCGCAGGGTTAATATACAACTATATTAATGACGGTTTTCCCGATCCTGACGAAGTGATTCAGCACGCAGCGTATGGTCTGAATTCTCATCCGAGAGCCAGACACCGCAATACAAATAATATATATCGTCAGGCCGAATTCATTTTTTGTGTCGACCACGCCGAACCAAGATGTGAAAATGGCCTCGGCGATGGCTTTCATAATAATGACGGGCGCGCGGAATTTAACCTGACGCAGTATCGACGAGGTGGTAGTCGTACTCGTCAGTATCGGCAAATTTTCAGACACAACATTCGCAGTGAAGCCCCTGACAAAACCGCCGGTCAATCCAATATCCTCTGGCTGGACGGGCACGTCACCCCGCTGAACGAGACGTTTGGCGACGACGTGCCGGTTAGGTGGTACACGGGCGACCGGTATACCCAGCAATAAAGAGGGTAGTCCCTAATCCGCGCCGAAGGCCAGTGACTCGTTGTACAGGGATCAGGATCGTCAGCGGTCCTTGTCCAAGCTGTCGGAACGCCTGTGTCGCTATGATCTGCCCTGGTATCTGCATGGCCTGATGGAACACGCGCATTTCGTAGTGGAAATCCCACGCAGGAATCTGAGCCGCTCTGTGCAACGTTTTCAGACGGCCTACACACTCTACTTCGGTCCTCATTTCTCGCCGAAACAGCCGACGTTTTACTGTTCTCTTTCCTGGCCACTGGTCGATAAGCATTGGGAGCACTCTCGCGGGGGATGCCGCCCCATCGTTTGCGTGTTGTCGTTGACACAGGAGACAAGGGCCAATGAGCACCCGTCGTTGGGCGGACAACCCAATTCTATCGCCACAGGATATCCGCCCTCTGAGCGACCAGACTGAAGTGATTGGCGTGTTCAATGCCGGGGTCACCCGGCTTGGCCGAGATATTGTCCTGCTTCTTAGAGTTGCCGAGCGCGTCAAGAATCCTGACCCCAATACCCACCTGGCGGCGGTCTATGACTTGGCACGCCACCAAATCACCGCCATTGCCTTTGACGGGCAAGATCCGGATTGTGACGTAACGGACCCCAGACTGATAAGCCTGCCGACTGAACGCTACCTGACGTCCGTCTCCACCTTGCGGCTAGCCCGCAGCCGCGATGGCATTCATTTCACCGTCGATGACAGAGCGGGCCTGTTTCCCCAGACGCCCTATGAGACCTTTGGTCTCGAAGATCCGCGTATTACGTTCATCGATGGCCTTTGGTACATCGATTATGTGGCGGTGTCTCCCAGGGGAATCGCCACGGCACTGGTCTCAACAACGGATTTTGAGCGCTTTCAAAGGCATGGTCTCCTCTTTGGGCCTGAGAACAGAGACGTCGTGCTCTTTCCCGAACGTATTGGGGGCCGTTTCCTCTGCCTGCATCGGCCGACTTCCCCTTTTTCCCTGAAACAGGAAGTCTGGCTGGCAGACTCTCCGGACATCATGTCATGGGGAGGTCATCGCTTCCTATTCGGCCCACGGCCGGGCTTTTGGGATAGCGTCAAGCTTGGTCCGGGCGCCGTTCCCTTCCGCACCGAGCAGGGATGGGTAGAGGTCTATCACGGGGTCGACGACGACAATCGCTACTGTCTGGGGGCCATCTTGTTGGACAAGGACGAACCCTGGATCGTACGGGCCAGATCGAAGGCGCCAATACTGGAGCCCACGGAGGCGTATGAGCGACGAGGGTTTGTCGGAAATGTCGTCTTCACCTGTGGCCTCCTCTTCGAAGAGCAGAGGCTAAAGATCTACTACGGCGCGGCAGACACGACACTCTGTTACGCGGAAATCCCCATCGAAGATGTGTTCAATGGCTTGGAGCCGGTATGAGTTTGGCAGGGGTCAACATCACGGTCGCATAGGCCTCCAGATTCCCGGCTGTCAGACCCTGGCCGTGTTGGCCTTCACCCTTCACCCTTCACCCTTCACTCTTCACTCTTCACCCTTCACCCTTCACTCATACTTCTTCCTAAACCGCGCCGTGGAGATGTTCATGATGCCGCGGTATTTGGCGACGGTGCGGCGGGCGATCTTGGAGAAGCCGGCCTCCATGAGTTTCTTGCTGATCTGATCGTCGTTCAAGGGTTTGCTCTTGTCCTCGTCATCGATGATTCGCTGCAGTTGAATGCGTATCGCCTCCCAACTGCGTTCCTGTCCGCTGGCGTCCTCCTTGCCACCGCTGAAGAATTTCCGCAGAGAGAGTATGCCCCAGGGACACTGCATGTATTTGCCGGAGACGGCGCGTGAGACGGTCGCCACGTGAACGCCCACATCCTCGGCCACCTTGGCCATGGGCAAGGGCCTGAGATGGGCCGGGCCTTCGTCAAAGAACTCTTTTTGATGCTTGACGATGGCCCGCGTGACGCGCAGGAGTGTGTTTTTCCGCTGTTCGATGGCGACCATGATCCACTGCGCCGAGCGGATGTTGGTACGAAGAAACTTCTTTGTCGCTTCGGCCGTTTGTCGGTCCTTGGCCATGTCGGTGTAATAGTCATTCAATCGCAGCGCGGGCATGTTGGCGTCCACCATGCGCACCAGATAGTCTCCATCTTCTTGCGCTTCGACGATCACGTCTGGCGTGATCGGGTAATTGGGGCTTTGACTGACCTGCAATCCAGGTGAGGTATCGAGCCTACTCAAGTGCTCGATGGCTAGATTGACCTGATCCAGGCTGCAGCGCATCTTCTTGGCGATTTCGGGTAAGCGGTTTTCCAGCAGCGCGTCCATGTGCTTTTCAATCAGGGTCAATTCAAAACGGCGATCTTCGGGCGACTGCGACAACTGGATCATTAGGCATTCTGCAAGGTCCCGCGCTCCCACGCCTGTCGGTTCCAAGGTCTGTACCAGCTCCAGTGCGGTCACCAGATCATCATAGCTATAATCGTTTTTGTCCTTGTTATGCAGTTGCTCTAGGTGGACGCTTAGGAAGCCTCGGTTGTCGATGTAGTCGATGATTCTTTCGCCGGCGTTTTTTACCTCGTCTGTCACATCCAAGAGATGCCATTGATCGAGGAGGTGTTCATGGAGGGAATGAGGCAATGCCGCGGTGTTTTTCAGGGCCTGCAGCTTACTGTCTACTTCATCTCCGGCGCCCTTCGATGGCATCGGTCCGGACGGGTCGATGACATCACGAAACTCGTTGCCCAGACTCTCAAGACGCTCGAAGTCCTCAACCCTGTCGCTGTCTGTCGAAATGACCATGTCCTTCTCAGCCAGGCCGTCGTCATCGAAATCATCTGGGCCCTCTTCTGCGTCTTCTAGGGCTTCCGGCTCCTCCAGTTCCAACACGGGGTTGCTGTTTAGCTCTTGCTCAATGCGTTCCTGCAAGGCGAGCAGGGGTAGCTGGAGGATCTCCATCGACTGGATCATATGCGGCGCGAGCTTCATGCGCTGCTCGAGCCGCATCTGTCCCGTCATCTCCATTCTCATTCTCATTAGGGTCCCTCTGGCAAGTCCTGGGCTCTTGACTGAAAACTCGGTCGTCGGCCCACCTGCCCCGAGCGGAAGCCAGACCGAGTTTTCAGACAGAGCCTATCTTCACCCCGGCGCCAGTGTAGTTCGACCTTTCCCGTCCGTCAAGCGACCAATCCGTTTCTGGCATGGTTTTTGCGGTTGGTACTGCAGGGCTGCAGGAACACGTGTCATCGGTCGGGGATCACGGTTCGATGCTTCCCCTCATGTGGACACGCAGTGGCTCCTAACGGTCTTGCGGCTGGCACCGGGGACAGATGTGCGTCCCGCGTCCGGCCAGGACGATCCGTTCTATTGGGCCGCCACAGCTTCTGCAGGGTTCGCCTTGGCGGCCGTAGACCTTGAGACGCTTGCGGAAGCGACCCATGTCCCCGTAGGCATTCTCGAAGTCACTGAAGGTGGTCCCACCCGCCCGAATGGCTCGTCTCAGCACGCCCTTGATCTGGCGGAGCAGAGTGGCCGCCTCTTCTGAGCCAATCCGGCGGCTGGCACGCGCGGGATGAATGCCGCTGGCAAAGAGGGATTCGTCGGCATAGATATTGCCCAGGCCGGTCAGGCGCGTCTGATCCAGCAACAGTGTCTTGATCGAACGTTGGCTATCGAGCAGAGCGTGAAAACGCTTCGATGTCAGGAGGAGCGCCTCGGGGCCCAGTGAGCCCATGCCTTCCGCCTCCATGGCGGCGTCCGGATGCTCGGGATCCAAGCAGTCGAACAACCATAGGCGGCCGAAGCGGCGGGTGTCTACGTAGTGGAGTTCCTGGTCCCCGGGGAAGGAGAAGACGAGGTGGGTGTGCTTGTGACGGTGGGCGGAACCTTCCTTGAGGAGGAACTTGCCGGTCATGCCCAGTTGAAAGACCAGCGCCCGCTGGTCGGTCGTGGCAAGGATCAAGCGTTTTGCCCTGCGCGTCACTGAGGTAATGGAGCGACCCTTGAAGGTCGCCAGGAAGGATTGCCATTGCTCGGACCGGCTCCCCTTGATGATGACTGGGGAGAAACAGGCCACCTTGTCGATCGGCCTGCCCAGAATGCTCTGACGCAGGCCCATAGCGATGTTCTCAACTTCGGGCAGTTCAGGCATGAGGGATCGGCAAGGAATAAGTCATGTTTTTCCGGTTCCTTAGGGCGTGCAAAACAATAAGTTGCCGAATTATCCGCTCAGATTTAGGTTGGATTTGGTCGTGATCGATTGAGCGAAACCGGCGGCGTAGTGTGCCTACGTTAAGGATTTTGCGATTGAGGAACGGCCAGAGACGACCTGAAGATGAGATGGAGAATCGGTAAGTTATTGTTTTGCACGTCCTTAGCAGCAGGGCCCCAGCTTGTCCTGGCTGGCCGGATTGTCAGCCGCGGGCGTGTCACAGGAGAAGGGTCCGAAATGCACGCTTCTGTCCCCGGTAACGACGAAGTGTTTGCCGAAGCGGGTGTCATGGAGCATGGAGGCCGTATTGCCGCAGACCCGCATGGGCTTGCCGGCCTCGAAGTCGTGGTGGTCGTCTAAGGTAAACCGATGGGGACATTCCGGAATGCTTCCCTTGTAGGTCGCCACCTGTCCGTAGTCCTCACAGATATCCTCTAGATCCTTCAACTTAAAGGTGCGGAGGGTGGTCGAGTAAAACTCGACGTTGCCCACCATGGCTTCGATGTCGGGGTTGCCCAGCGCGATCCGAGTGTTGGAGGTGACCCGGTAGTCCAGGCAGCCGACTGTCCGGAGTAGCCTGCGGAAATCTTCGCCGTAGAGGGCGCCGGCCAGGCATTCGCCCTGGAGCACCGAGTTGGACTGCAGGGCACCCGGGATTCGCCGGCCCGTGAAGACATCGGAGAAGTAAAGTTCGCCGCCGGGCTTTAGCACGCGGAAGATCTCTCGGAAGACCGACTCTTTGTCGGGGGAGAGATTGATCACACAATTGGAAATGACGACATCGATGGAATTCGTCGCGATGCCGATGGCCGCCAGGTCTTCGATGTGGCCGGTGAGGAACTCCACATTGGGTTTCTCGTAACCGAAGGCCTCCATCTGCTTGGCACTATAGGTTCGCGCGACGGCCAATTGATCTTCATTCATGTCAATGCCGATCGCCCTGCCTTCCCGTCCGACCAGCTTGGAGAGGATATACACGTCTCGACCCGTCCCACAGCCCAGATCCAGGACGGTCAGTCCCCGTAAGTCGGGCGGGATGGGGGACCCGCAGCCGTAGAAGCGGTTGATGATGTCGTCGTCGATCTCCTTGAGGACCTCTCGGATGTGTGTCGGCATGGCGTCTGTGCTGCAGCAGACCTGGGTCTTGAGGTCCTCCTTGGAGTGCAGGACGTTGCTGTAGTAGTCCAGGACGTTTTCTCTCATGTTGCTGTCTGCTGCCATTGCGTGTTCTCAATTAGGGGCAGTCATACTCCCCATAGTGCCGGATGTCAACGGCATGCGGGATCAGGCAGTGTTGTTGAGCCAGTCCCAGCCCTGCTGCCGGCAGTAGCCGAAGGTCTTGGATGCGGCGAAAGGCGTGTTTACACTGCGGCGAACGAGCTGATCGAGGTCCCGGCCCGTATCAACGTCCTGCCATTGCGGCAAGACCTGTAGGGTGACCTCGGTTTCGTTCAGGTGGCCCAGGGTCTGGTCAAAGACATGCTCCGTGCTCCATTCGATGTGGCGGAACACGGAGGGACAGAAGGTGTTCACGTGGAAGCCGATGAGGTAGTAGCCCCCGTCGTCGCTGGGACCGATTACGGCATCGTGTGATCGCAGGTTCTCGAGGGCTTGGTTCAAGACGGATACGGGCAGATCGGGACTGTCTGAACCGATGACGATCACCCGGTCAAAGCCCAGGGAATAGGCACGGACAAAGGCATGCTCCAGACGCTCTCCTAGGCTTTGCCCCTCTTGCGCCAGATAGCGGAATCCTGATCCCAGCCAGCGTCGAAAGGCCTCCTCACGCTCGGCCGGATGAAAACAGCAGATGATCTGGGCCTCGGACCGCTTCAGTGCCTGCGCCAGGTCCTCCACGAACAGCGTGTAGAGCCGTGTGCCGTGCTCGGCGCCGATATCCGCGCTCAGTCGTGTCTTGACCTGTCCCGCTTGGGGCCACTTGGTGAAGAAGAGGATACACTGTCTGTTGTTTGAGCACATGGTTTGGGTCCCGTGACGTTACGGGGGGTCGCCGGTCCCTTACTGTTGTTCATTCAAGGACCAGTCATAGTCCAGGTACGTGACTCGGTAGTCCCCGGCCAGCACATAACTCTTTTGGGGCTCGTCGAGGTGTCGCGAGATATAGGAGAGTACAGCCTGTGTGTCCTTGCCGTGGCGGCCGATGGGGCGGCGGGGACGGTAGGCCGCCGGGAAATCTTTCCCATACCACTTGAAGATGGCCGAGAGGGACACGATCTTGTTGGCGCGGAGAATCTGCAGCTTGGCGCGGTTCCGCAGAAAGCGGCGTGACTGGTCCTTGAGCTGTTGGGTCAGACGTTCACCGTCGTAGGGTTCGTTGCGCAGGGCAGGACAGCCCATCGCCGCACAGACGAGGGCCACGTGGATGCGCGGTTCCTCGAATTGGACCCGCAGGATCTTATGTTCGATGTGATTCAGACTGAGTTTTTTGCCCATCACTCGGTGCGTCTTCTTGTCCCACACGCCGGATATTTGACGAATGCTGTTCTTGGGATTGTTGATAGACTTGAAGAAGGAAGACTTGATGGGATAGTTGTCAATGATGCTTTTAAGGGTCAGGCCATTGTAGGCGTTGATCCAAAAGGCAATCTGTTCTGGCTCCTCCCATTGCGAGTAGTCCTCTTCCGAGATCCCAGCGAGGGCGGTCAGATAGGCATCCAGGTCATGTGGATTCTTCTTGAGGGCCTGGTAGTTGACCATGCCCCTGTCGTCCACGTGGTCTTTGAGCGCTTTTGCATAGGACGACGTGTCCATGATATTGGGATCTGATTGGCACCAGGCCGGGGCGCCGAGAGCCCCTACGATGACCAAGGCGAAACATTTGAGCCAAGGCTGTGTCCCAAAACTCGATCTGGCTTCGAGCGGCCCTTTTTTCGCCTGGCTGCATCCGGCTGCATCGACGATAAAACCAACATCGCCTGCTTCACCGTCTTTGCCAGGCAAAAAAATTGCTCGCTCTCGGGCCGACGACGGAAGTTTCCGACAAAGCCTGGAATTCACTTTTCTCTGTCCTTTCATGAAAGAATAAACGCGAGGACATTCGCCCTAGGTTCCCGTGCTTCGGTACAGTTGGGCAAGTTTTTCCGGCTTGATACCGAGCCCGAACAGCAGGATGAGGAGTTGGTTTCGCAGGGTCGTGTAGAGGGGACCCTCTGCCTCCCAACGGCGCGGAGAGGTCAACACCGCTTCACGGAGGATGCAGATATGGTCTCCGTTTCGCCTGATTCTCCGCAAGAGGTCCACCTCTTCCATGATGGGAATCTCTCGAAACCGACCCATGCGAACAAAATAGTCTCTGTCGATGAAGATGGCCTGATCTCCGTAGGGGACACGCGTGACACGCGAGCGGAGGTTGGCGGTTCGGGCAATCAGCTTTAGAACCGGACGAGCGGAGGCAATCTGGAGATTGAACGCGCCTGCAACGTACCGAGGATCCTCCAGGGTACGATCGATCAGGCTGAGGCTGCCCGGGGGCAAACGTGTGTCGACGTGCAGGAAGACCAGGATGTCACCTCGCGCCTCTTCAGCTCCGCGGTTCATCTGGAGGCCGCGACCCCTGGCACTGGTGAGCTGGGTGACGGCCGGGTCATCGATCACCTGTAAGGTGGATCCGTTCGGGTCGCCGTCCACGACGATGATTTGGCATTGCTCGATGCGGGCCTGCTGCCGCAGTGACTCAAGCAGGGGACGGATGGTCTCCGATTCATCGATCACAGGGATAACAATGGAGAATCGCGTCTTGTCCTTCTGTTCGGTCATGGGCACTCAGGGCAATCGCATCTTAATCAACGCAGACTTGAACGAGCCTTTTTTCTCCCCTTTCCGGGATCTCACCAAGGTCGTAATCAGTGACAAATTGATTAATTCTTAGCCCAAACCGATCACTGAGGACTGAGCGGACCGACTACCGACTACTGACTACTGATTACTCAAGCGCTGCTGGCATGCCTTGTTTACAAAAGCTTGTGCTGACTCACCGGCACAGTAGAATCACAACAGGTCAAGAGTCTTGGAGATCGCGGTCCCTGCAAGGGTCGACTCCTGGCGGTTGCAGGCAAGGATCTACCATTATACAGAGAGCATGAGTAGGCGACAACCCGATATTGGGCAGGGGAGAGGACGCCGGGGTCGATGGAGACGTCGTTGGGTGGCCGCGCTGCTAAGCCTGCTCCTGGTGCCGTTGTTACTCGTCCTATTCCGCAACACCCTCGTCCGGCGGGCGCTCCCCCGTGTCACGCCTGCGCTCCTGGGCATGGAACTACACGCAGAGAGCGTCGCCATTTCCTTGGCGGGCCGAGTGACGGTGACAGGGGTAATGCGGGGAAGCGCGCCGGCCCAGGGCCCCGTTCGCGACATTGCCTTTCGCAAGCTTGACATCCGAACCTCTTGGCTAAAACTCATCCTGGGTGACCTGGAAGGCGTCGAGGCCATCTCCCTTGAGGGGCTCGTCTTGGAAGTGGACCTTCTACATGGGCCGCCGAGTGCCGGGCCCGAAGAAGAGACCGCTCCCTTTACCTGGCCTCAGGGACTGCCCGAGATCCATACGACGGTGGAGCGTCTGCTTGTCCGCCGCGGAGACGATTGGCTCCAGATCGACGGTCTTGCTCTCGATGTGACTTCCGACCCTGCACAGGGCTCTGTCGTCTCCCTCGACGCAGGCGTCGCCTGGACTCTGGGCGAGAGGACTGGAGAGGAGACGCTGGCGCTAGAGTGTACCTATGCCGCAGGATCCCTCAGAGACTTGCGTTTTGCCTTGGGTCATAGCGGCGTTGCGGGCCGGGGCGAAGTGGATCTGCAACGCCTGGACGGAAAGGCGGCCTTTGAACTGGACGGCCTGACGATTCAGTTGGACTTTTCTCCCTCGAGGGTGGCGGGGCAGGGCGAGATCGGAGATCTCAACGATTTGGCTCGATGGCTCCCCGAGGGCGTCCCGCAGCTCGGCGGCATGCTCAACTTTTCCTTTGCCACGCTGGGGCCACTCACTGAGCCGACGATCGAAGTCGGATTGCAGGGCAGAGACCTTACGCTGGCAGAGTTTCCTCTCGGAACCCTGGAGGGGGATGTCGAGGTCAACAGTGAGACACTGCGTGTCGTCGGCCTCCGTTTGCACTCTGAGATCCCGGCTCCCTTCGATCTTGCCGTCCAGGGGGCGATCCGTTGGGAGGATGGATATCTAGAGGCTCTCACGTTGAGCGGAAAAGCCGAGGACTTAGTCGGCTTGGTCCGGGGACTGCAGCCCGATCTTGCCGCCCACCTTCCTCCAGGAGAGGCGCAGTTTCAGGCCACGGTGCGGGGGGATTGTCGATGGCCTGATGTGGACCTCACGGTTAGATCCGGCAGAGTAGACGGCGAGCCGTCGAGAACAGTCACATGGCTCGAACTGAAGAAGGCAGCGGACCATCTCTCTCTCAGTATCGACGCCTTTCCTTTAGCAGAAGGTCATCTCTCGTTACGCCTCGCGGGTGAACTGTCCGAGTCGCTGACCTCCGGTGCATTCTCTCTGGGTCGACTGGTCTATGCGCTCCCCGACGTCACCTGGCGCAGCGTGGGAGAGAGCCGGCTTGCCTTCGACCTGGAGAAATCTCATTTTACAATTGAGCCGCCCATTACCCTGAGCGACGGCAGAGGCGAGCTTCACCTGGGGCTCTTGCCCACGACAGAGGGCGAAGTGCCTGGGCACCTTGCCGACCTCAGACTGCGCTATCCCGGCGCCTTTCCCCTGGGTCCGCCGCTGCTGCCATTTTCGATGCGGGATGTGGACTTTCTTTGCAAGGGGCGATGCCGGCTCCTGGCGCAGACGGAGACCGGGCCTTTTCTGCCCGAGACCCTGGAACTTCAACTGAGCAGTGGCGCGATCGAACTCGCCTACCCTGCCTCGGGAAAGCTGAAGTCCATGGATCTTCGGGCGCAGGTTTGGCTTTCAAGCGGTGACCCCCAGGTCGACCTGGCCCTGCGTGTCCCCGAGTTCGAGTTCCACGACCCGAACAGCGAGCACGTTTCGAGCGCTCCCGTCTTGGGGAGCCTGGCCATCGACCTCCAGTATCGGGAGGGGCTCCTTACCTTGGAGCGGGCCGACTGCCGGTTAGAGGCCGTGGATCTCAGCGTGTCGGGGAGGGCCGTGCTCAAGCCTCCTCTGGTCGACCTCTTCGCCCATCTCCAAGTCCCGTTGTTCGACGAACTGGATGTCACCGTGGCCGGCGACGTCAACGATCTTGCGCAGCTTGCCCAATTCACATCGCAGCAGTACCGGCTCTCGGGGGAGGCGACCCTAGAGGGACACTTGACCGGGTCTTCGCAAGATCCCCGATTCACCGCAACGCTTCATTTGCAGGATGTGACCGCGCGATTCGAAGGTCTTCCGCCGCTGCTTGAACTCAACGCCGACCTCGCGTTGGATGGAGACCGAGTGACAGTGGATTCCTTCGTCACCGAGTTGGGAGGGGCCCCAATGGAGGTCAGTGGTGAGATTCTTTCTCTCGTGCAAGAACCTCGGTTTGATCTTGCGATCACCGGGAAAGACCTCCTGCTGGCCCGTACCGATAACCTCAAGATTCGTAGCGATGTCGAGATTGCCGTGAGAGGGCCGCTGTCCGCGTTGGAGGTCACGGGGGCCCTCCGGATCACCGAGGGCCGGATGCGCCAACAGATGGGGTCCATGACCCTGGGCGCGCTCTTGAGCCGGGCTCAGGGGGCCCTGGGCGAACCACATGAGAAGGATCTGACGCAGCGATCGGCGGCCCTTCAGCTCTTCAGCCTGAGGGACGCGCCGCTGAAAGACATGACACTCAATGTGGCCATCACCAGCCAAAAGGCGATTGACCTCGAGGGAGAGGCTTTCCAGGGACGCCTGCGGCCGGACCTGCGCCTACTCGGCCCGGGAGAAACGCCTTATCTGGTCGGCTCCCTGTATCTGGATGAGTTTGTGTTCAAACTGCCTGTTGCGGACATCAAGACAGAATCCAGCGTGATTACCTTTCATGAGAAACGCCCCCTCTATCCGGAACTGACCCTCCTGGGTGTCTGTCGTGTTCGGGGCTACGATGTCACTGTCTCCGTCACCGGCCCCTACAATGAGCCCGTCGTCACCCTGTCCTCCAGTCCGCCCCTGCCGGCGGATCAATTGCTGCTCCTCGTCACCACGGGAAAGATGCCGGATAGCGTGGATCCCGAGGCGCAGCAGAAGGCCGCCTTCGCCGTGGCCCAATACTTTGCCCTCCATCTGCTGCAACGGCTGTTCGGTGAGGAAGACATCGACGACACCTCGACCTCGATCCTCGATCGTTTCGAGTACGAGAGTGGACAGAACGTGAGCTATTCCGGGGCCGATACCTGGGAGGCCCGCTTTAGAGTCAAGCGGGAATTGTTTTCAGAGAGGGACGATCTCTATCTGGTCGGTCAACGTGACGAATTCGACGGTTACAGTATCGGTGTGAGACTGGTCGTCCATGATTGAAAGGCGAACAGCGCGTTGGGAGAGAAGAGTCTGTGTCTGTCTACTCCTATTGCCCATCCATTTCGGACCTGCACATCTTCGAGCGGAGGGAAACACCGATCTCGAAACAGCCAATCTTGTCATCGCCGGCGCCCGGGAGATCTCTGAAGAGGCGCTGCGTCGCGCGATGAAAGGGCAAATTGAAAACCTCCACAGCCAAGGGTTCCGCAAATCGGGAATTGACGATCTGGCGTATGAGATCGAACGCTACTACCGCGGGCGAGGGTATCACTTCGTCCGTGTGACCTATCGCTACGGGGAGGCCGAGGCCACCCTCACCATTGCCGAGGGACCCCGCGTTCTCCTGGGAACCGTCGCATTCAAGGGCAATACGGTTATCGGCGACGAAGCACTCGCTGCCCTGGCGCCACGAGGGGGATCGGGCCTTCTGGGCCTGGGGGCGGCGGTCTACGTCAAGTCCTATGTCTCCTCGCTTGCCAGTGCCGTGGAAAAGGCCTATCGACGGGATGGCTATCTGGAGGTGCGGGTCGCAGCCAAGAATGTCACCTTCTCCACCGATCAAACGCAGGCCAACGTGCAGATCGAAATCTCGGAGGGCCGGCAGTATGTGCTGGAGGCCGTCATCCTCACCGGGAGCGACGTTGCAGTGACAGCCGGTCGGATCGATCGATTCCAGGCCCTGGCCGGTTCGGCCTATGCACCTCTGCTGCGTCTGGAGGTGAAGACCGCGGTCGAGGATCTCTACGCCGACGAGGGTTATCCCGATGCAGTCGCCGAGGTCGTCGCCCTACCGACCGAAACGGAACAACAGGTGCGCATGACCCTGGAGGTCGAGGTCACGGCCGGGGCGAAGACCCTGATTGGCGACATCCTGATCGAGGGAAATGAACGCGTTCGCCGGACCTTTATCCTCAATCAGATGCGGGTGAAATCGGGTGATCTCTACCGCGGGCGGACGGTTCGTCGGAGTTACCGCCGCCTCTTCGAGACGGGCCTCTTCAGCGCGGTCGCGATCGATCTGAAGAAAGAGGAGAGTCCTGGGCATGGCGAGCGGGCGAATCCCTCGGAAGAGGAGGTCAGCCACAGGGATCTGCACGTCCAGGTGTCGGAGCGGCCCTCGCGTGAACGCTTTTACGAAGTCGGCTTCGGCTCCTATGACCTTCTGCGCGGCAAGACGGGCATCCGGGAGAGGAACCTGTTCGGTCGAGGGCTGATCGGCAGCGCCGAGGTGGGCGCTTCGATCCGCGGGGCGCAGCTCAAGTTTTCCCTGACCGATCCCTGGTTTCTGCAGAGTCAGTGGAAGGCCGATCTGCCGGTCTCCTTCCTGACGCGCGAGGAACCCTCCTTCACCATTCGGGAGTCCAAGGTCGGCTTTCGCTTGTCCAAGCCGCTCACCGAGAGATGGACTATTGGTTCGACCTATCGTTTTAGCCTGTCTCACGTCCAAAACCTATCGGCTCAATCTCCTTTTAAAGAAGAGACCAATCTCCACCTGGGCGCCCTGGGTCCCTTCCTGCAATACGACTCCCGCAACGACCTATTTATGCCCACCCGTGGCGTTAACGCCCGCGCCTTCGCCGAAGTGGGCGACCCTGCGCTGGCAGGAGAGATCTCCTTCGTGCATATCGGGGCATCTGCCAGTCACTATGTCGAGTTGAAGGAGGGGACCGTGCTCTGCAGTCGTGTTGCCACTCGCTGGATCGCACCCATTCGAAAGACGGAATCCATCCCGATACAGGAGCGGCTCTTCAATGGTGGCGAAAATAGCGTGCGGAGTTTTCGGCAATCCGAACTGGGTCCTAAGGATGCCGGGGGTGACCCGGTGGGCGGTGAGGTACGGAATCTTCTCTCTCTCGAGCTCCGGCAACGCATCGCGGGACACTTTGCCGCCGCGCTCTTCGCCGACTATGGCAATGTCGGACTGACCACCGGCGAGGCCTTCGAGGACTTCAGATCGGCATTGGGTCTAGGCCTACGCTACGGACTACCCATCGGACCGATCCGCCTGGACGTCGGCTTCAATCCCAAGCGGCGACCGGGCGAAGACAGATTCGTGATACACTTTGCGGTGGGCATGCCTTTCTAGATGGCTGTTGACATATTAAGGGATCGGCAATAAATAAGTTGGGCACTTTGGGGTTCAAGTGTGCTCCATATTTGGTAGAAACAGGGATGGGGGACAGTCTTTGTAAAAGACTGTCCCTTCCAAGCGTTCTTTAGCGATACCACAGACGTAGCTGTTCTACGTCGCGGATGTCGCGATCGAGGAACGATCAAAGATGGGGTGCAATTGGGCATTCAAAAGTCCAAGTTATTTCTTACCGGTCCCTAACATCGTTTTTTAGGAGTGAGTCCCATGGTAAAACAGGTTAGTCGACGTGACTTCATCAAATCGGGTACTGCAGTGGGCTTGGCGACGGCGACGCCGCGAATCCTGTTTGCAGAGGCACCGACGGTGCACCTGACGAGCAGTGTCAAACCGGTGGTTGTCTCATCGCGCAATGGAAACACGCGCAAGAACGGCGGCCCGATGACCTGTGTCGAAACGGCATTTGACATGATCACTGAGGGTGCGGATGTGCTCGACGCACTCATCGCCGGTGTCAACATCGTCGAGCTGGATCCAAAAGATTCGAGCGTCGGATACGGTGGGCTGCCCAATGCGGAGGGTGTGGTCCAACTCGATTCCTGCTGTATGCACGGTCCCAAGAAGCGTGCCGGCGGCGTCGCTGCTCTGGAGGGCGTTCGCACGCCTTCCCTTGTGGCCCGGGCGGTCATGGAAACGACCGATCATCATTTGCTGGTGGGCCAAGGGGCCCAGACATTCGCCCGCAACATGGGTTTCAAGATTGAAGACGACCTGAACACGGAGAAGTCTCGTGGTCGCTGGCTTGAATGGAAACGGCGCATCGACCCCAAACACTATCTCGACCCGGAGAAGCGGGCCAAAGCCGGCTATCAGGCCGGACTCCAAATGGTTCGTGAAGGCTTGATCGACCCCGATGATTTTTGGGGGACCATCAACTGCAACGGTGTCAATGCCAAGGGCGAGGTATGCGGCGTGACGACCACCAGCGGTCTGGCCTGGAAGATTCCCGGGCGCGTCGGCGATTCACCGATTCTCGGCGCCGGTCTCTACGTGGATGGTGACGTCGGCGCCGCGGGCTCGACGGGCCGTGGCGAGGCCAACCTCTTCGGCTTGTGTTCATTTCTCATCGTCGAGGAGATGCGCAGGGGCAGGCACCCCAAGGACGCCGGTCTGGAAGCGCTTAGGCGCGTTCGCAAGGCCACGATAGAGAAACGGCTGCTCAACAGCAGGGGACTTCCCAACTTCGGTCTCAGCTTCTACATCGTCAACGCCAAGGGCGACCATGCAGGCGTGGCGATGTATGCCCCTTCGGAGCATTCGACGTACGCGGTTTGTACCGAAAACGGCGCCGAACTACGGCCGCTCGAGCCCCTTCTCGAGGGCAGTCCGACAGATTAGCCCCTATGGCAATGCAGGAAAACCAGGGTGTTTGAGTATCCTCTTTGAGTTGCTGCAGAAACCCCTTCGTCTGTCGCCAGATGGCTTAGGAAAGCCTCTGTATTCAGCCTCACCCATTTCAGCAGACTACGGTTGAGACCAGATTTCGGGCCTTATTGGAGCTTTCTTCATGGTATCTAAGGACGTGCACGACAATAAGTTACCGAATTATCTGCTCAGATTTAGGTTGGATTTGGTCGTGATCGATTGAGCGAAGCCGGAGGCGTAGTGTGCCTACGTTGAGGCTTTCGCGATTGAGGAACGGCCAAATACGACCTGAAGATGAGATGGAGAAGCGGTAAGTTATTGTTGTGCGGGTCCTAAGCTCAAATGGACCGGATGCGACCCACATGCGACAGCCCCGGGGCTGTTTTCCCATTGATCTGTTTTTTCCGCGGGGGTATAACCCCTTCCATGGTTGAAGAATCAGTAAATCAAATATCCTATCAGTCAGAATCGCTAACCGGACGCGGGTAGGAAGAATAAACGGGGTCTTCTCCTTCTGAGGCTCCCCGAATAATGTCAACTCGACCTCAACTCCCAGGGTTTCGTAGACACCCCGAAACCTCCGCCCCTACCATAGGTGTATACAGAACAGGTTTTAAAAGAAATTCAGAACACGATTGGAGAGAATATGAGCGACATAAGCAAGTGCCCAGTGATGGGCGGATCTCACGCACGTGGCACCGTGGCGAACCAACACTGGTGGCCGAATCAGTTGAACCTGAAGATGCTCCACCAGAACTCCCCCCTGTCCGATCCTATGGGCGAGGCGTTCAACTACGCCGAGGAGTTCAAGAAACTCGACCTGGATGCCCTGAAGAAGGACATCGAGGCAGTGATGACGACGTCGCAGGACTGGTGGCCTGCCGACTACGGCCACTATGGGCCGCTCTTCATTCGGATGGCGTGGCACAGCGCAGGCACCTACCGCATCGGCGACGGCCGCGGCGGTGCAGCCTCCGGCACACTCCGCTTTGCGCCCCTCAACAGTTGGCCCGACAACGTGAACCTCGACAAGGCGCGTCGGTTGCTCTGGCCGATCAAGCAGAAGTACGGCCGGAAGATCTCGTGGGCCGACCTGATGATCCTCACCGGTAACTGCGCCCTGGAGTCGATGGGACTCAAGACGTTCGGTTTCGCCGGCGGGCGCGAGGACGTCTGGGAGCCCGAAGAGGACATTTACTGGGGGCCTGAGACCACGTGGCTTGGAGACGAGCGTTACACCGGCGACAGGGAACTCGAGAATCCTCTCGGTGCCGTCCAGATGGGCCTGATCTACGTGAATCCGGAGGGGCCGAACGGCACCCCAGATCCGCTCGCCGCAGCCACAGACATTCGAGAGACGTTCCGTCGCATGGCGATGAATGACGAGGAGACGGTTGCGCTCATCGCCGGCGGACACACGTTTGGCAAAACGCATGGTGCTGCTCCGGAAGAGCACAAGGGTCCCGAACCCGAGGGTGCCAGCCTCGAGGAGCAAGGCCTCGGCTGGAAGAGCAGCTTTGGCAGCGGCAATGCCGGCGATACGATCGGCAGCGGGTTGGAGGGCGCGTGGACGACCGACCCGGTGAAGTGGGACAACAACTACTTCGACAACCTGTTCGGCTACGAGTGGGAGAAGGTGCAGAGTCCTGCGGGTGCGACGCAATGGACTCCCACGGATGCATCTGCAGTGGGCACCGTGCCGGATGCTCACGATCCGTCGAAGAAGCACGCCCCCATGATGTTTACGACGGACCTCGCACTAAAGATGGACCCGATCTATGCGCCGATTTCGAAGCGTTTCCACGAGAACCCGGAG
>JADFHU010000473.1 GCA_022567055.1 Planctomycetota bacterium | reverse complement strand
AAAATCGCTCTCGCATGGGTGCCAGTCCGTGTACCACTCCTCGTGGTCGTAATCAGCGCAGCGGTTGTCGTTGTCGTAATCGATACCCCTGATTGCCCCAATTCACTGTTTCGATTACGATTACGATCACGACAACGACAACGACCGGGAATGTAACCCGGAAATGAACCAGGCTGAAAGGACCCAACCATGAGGAGAATGCTGTTCTTGTCGCTGCTGGTGCTCACCTGGGTCTGCCTCTCTGCACAGGCCTACGATCGTCTGACGGGTAAGCCCTTTGCGTCACGCTCGGAGGTGCTGGCCCGCCATGGGATGGCGGCGACCAGTCACCCCCTGGCCTCCCAGGCGGCGATTGACATCCTCAAGCGGGGCGGCACCGCGGTCGATGCGGCGCTGGCGGCCAATGCGGTGTTGGCCTTGGTCGAACCGGTCAGCTGTGGCATTGGTGGGGACCTCTTCGCCCTCGTTTGGGAGGCGAAGAGTGCAAAGCTCCATGGACTCAACGCGAGTGGTCGGTCTCCCTTTGGCCTGACGCTCGATTATTTCCAGGAAAGAGGCCTCACCCGCATACCCGCTTATGGTCCCCTGCCGGTGTCGGTGCCCGGTTGTGTCGACGGGTGGTTCGAGTTGCACGCCCGATTCGGCGCGCTCTCCATGGCGGAGATCCTGGCGCCCGCCATCGACTATGCGCGGGAGGGTTTCCCCGTCACAGAGGTGATCGCCTACTACTGGGCCCGCAACGTCGGGCTGCTGCAGGGATTTCCGGGTTTCGCGGAGGTCTTCATGCCTGGGGGCAGGGCGCCCGCCAAGGGGGAGATCTTCCGCAATCCGCGGCTGGCGCTGACGCTCGAGAGAATCGGCAGAGAGGGCCGTGATCTCTTTTACCGAGGGGAGTTCGCGCGGACCATTGCCTCCTACGTGGCGAAACAGGGCGGCTTCCTCTCCTACCGGGACATGGCGGAACACGCCTCAGAGTGGGTGGAGCCGGTGTCGGCATCCTACCGGGGCTATGAGGTGTGGGAGCTACCGCCCAACGGCCAGGGGATCGCGGTGCTGCAGATACTGAACATCCTAGCCGGGTTCGATCTGCGCCAGGCTGGTTTCGGGAGCACCGAGCATCTGCACGCCTTTATCGAGGCCAAGAAGTTGGCTTTCGAAGACCGTGCGAAGTTCTATGCGGATCCACAATTCAACGAGCTGCCGGTGGAGAGACTCATCTCCATGGACTATGCGGATGCCCGACGTCGCCTCATCGATCCCAATCGCGCCGCTGCGGCCTATCCGGCCGGTGACGCGGCCCTGGAAGGGGGAGACACCATCTATCTGACCGTCGCCGACGGGCAGGGCAACATGGTGTCGCTCATCCAGAGCAACTACCTGGGCATGGGCTCCGGGATGACACCCCCCGGTTTGGGCTTCGTTCTGCAGAACCGAGGTCAGTTGTTTGCGCTGGAGGCGGGTCACTTCAACCGCTTCGAACCCCACAAGCGTCCCTTCCACACTATCATCCCCGGCTTCATGACCCACCAGGGCAAGCCCTTCATGAGCTTCGGTGTCATGGGAGGCTCCATGCAGCCCCAGGGACACGCGCAGATCGTGATGAACATTGTGGACTTCGGCATGAATCTGCAGGAGGCAGGCGATGCCCCGAGAATCCGCCATGGGGGCTCGTCTCAACCGACAGGCGAGACCATGCGGGACGGCGGTACCGTCTACCTGGAGTCGGGCTTTTCGCAAGAGACCGTCCGCGATCTGCTGGGCATGGGCCATCGCCTGGCCCAGTCTCGCGGGGCATACGGAGGCTATCAGGCCATTCGGGTGGATGCCGAGACGGGCGTCTACTATGGCGCATCAGAGTCCCGCAAGGATGGTCAGGCCATCGGCTATTGATCTCGTCGTGTTGACACAGGCTGTGTCAGAACCACGGAAGGCTCTTCAGTGAAACAGGAAGTCGATGCCCTAGTCAACGCACATCCCCAATTTCGCCTGGCGCAGTTCGAAGATATCTTGACGGAGATGCTCGCCCACTGGGGATCCCTCGACGGCCTCAGAGGCATCGATGTCCTGGAACTGGGACCGAATACGCGGGTGGAGATGATGCGTTTCCTGGAGACCAGCGCGGGCGTCAAGTCCATCCGGGGCGTCGGACAAACCGTCCTCTGGCCGTGGATTCCGCACCAGGCCTTCATCCGGGATCACGTCGAATCGTGTCGGTTTCTGCAGTTCTTTGAGCGGGACACACCCTCTCGGTTTGATCTCATCTACTCACGGCATGTGATGGAACAGCACTCCATCCATCCCTGGGTCTTGCTGACCAGCGCCGCCTACTGGGCTCAGCTCAAGAAGAAGGCCTGCGCCGATTTTGATGAATCCTATCCCTCCTCTGTGCCCAATATCCAGGCAACATTCAAGGCGGCCTGGAATGCGTTGCGACCCGGTGGCCTCATCATTTCCCAGATCGGTAAGCGAAAGTATGGTTGTCTGGATGAGGCGTTCCTGGCGACGCTCGATCCTCAGCCGAGTGCCGTCCACCGTCGTGACATTGGGTCTCTCTCCTCTATGGTGACGGCCACGAAGTAGCGGGCGCCCCAGGGCAATCGCACCTTGGTTCACGCAGACGTGACCCTCCCTTTATTCTATCCCTTCCCGGGGCTCAGTAAGAACGAAACCAGTAATCAGTAATCAGTGATCAGTAATCAGGGCCATAGTAATCGGTTTTTGGCCCAGACCGACTACCGATTACCGGCTACTGATTGCCGATTACTCGAACGGCAGGAGTCTTCGGTAAACCCAATATGAGGCACACTTGGACCGTAAATTGTCCAAGCTATTTCTTGCCGGTCCCTTAAGCTGCTCCAGGGGGGGACCGATAGTTCTATCGGACGGACCGAGTCTCGTCTTTCAATCGAACTTCGTGCAGGAGCAGCACTCATGCTAGGAACCGTTTTCGACCACCAGACGGAGCATCAGCAACCCGACGCCATCGGACCCCACCCCGACACACTCAGCACCTTCCTATGGAATGCGATCATCGAAAGAGCCACCGATGTGCATCTCCACTGCACCGAAGCGGGGCTGCGGGTCCTATATCGTATCGATGGCATGGTCCATCCCCGAATTGTCCTGCCGGAGCGTCAAGGAAGAAAACTGCTCAACCAAATCAAGACGGCTGCCGGTCTCAATGCGGTGCGTTCCTTCGTCCCCCTCGAGGGACAGATTCATCTGCCCCACGGAGACCACCAGCGTGACATTCGCGTGACCCTGACACCCATTCGAAACCGTGAATCGGCTCACTTGCGCTTTCTCACGCTGGCGACGGACCAGTGGAGCCTGTCCAGCCTGGGCCTGCTGGAGGCCGATCAGAATCGGATTTCCGATACCCTCCATACCCAGAGTGGTCTGGTACTCATCACCGGCGGGACCGGTTCCGGCAAGACGACCACCCTGTACTCCCTGGCCTCCTCGATGGACCTCAGCACCACAACCGCCTACTCCATTGAAGACCCGGTGGAATTCAATCTCCCCTTCGCCCAACAGATCGAGGTGGACGAACGTCACGGGCTGACCATGCACGAAGGTCTGCGAACGATTCTCCGCATGGATCCCGACTTGATCCTGATCGGTGAGATCCGGGACCGGGACTCGGCGACGGTGGCGGCACGGGCGGCCTTGTCGGGCAAACTGGTCTTGGCCACCATCCACGCGCAGGACGCCCCCGGAGCGGTGGACTCGCTGCACTACCTGGGCGTCCCCAGTCACATCATCGGCACCGCCCTGCGCTCCGTCATCGCCCAGAACCTGCTGCGAAAGCTATGTGACTGCTGCGCCCAATCGGGTCCGCCCACCCAGCAGGACCAGGAGCTGTTCAGCAGCCATGGCGTGAAGATCCCCGAGACCCTGAAGCGGCCCGCCGCCTGCGTGGAGTGCAATTCTTATGGATATCGAGGCCGTACGGGAATCTTCGAAATCATGACACCCGATGCCGAGTGTCGCCAGCTCATCTGTCGGGGCGTGCATCACGATGAACTCACTGACTTCCTGCAGGAACAGGGCATGCGATCGGTTGCCCACGATGGGTTGACCAAGGTCGCAGAGGGCGTGACGTCTACGGAAGAACTTCAGCGTGTCTGCCAATTGACGGCCGCTTCCTCCTTCGAGCCACTCAAGCACAGTCCGGACACAGCCCTTCAAGTCGAACCTGCTGCCGCTGGACAATGAAGCCCAGGTGCGGACTCTGCGCCATGGGGATTTTCAACTGGGTCAGGCAGTGCGTGTGCCCACAGCAAGTGCAGGTAAAGTGGGGATGACACTGCGTCTTGCTGCATCGGTGGGCGAGTTCATAGTGGCAGGCCCGTTCCTCTATGAAGACCTTATGCACCAGATCGGCATGGACCAGACTGTCCAGGGTTCGGTAAACAGTCACGCGATCATAGCGCGTGCCCAACTGAGCGCTGATGGTGGAGGGCTTGATCGGGCCGGACGCCTGCACCAGGCTGTCAACGACGGCCAGCCGCGCCGCTGTGCAGTAGAGTCCGGCTGCCCTGAGCATGGCCCGGGCTTCCATCACCTGTCCTCCTGCGGTCCATGCAGAGCACAGCAACGGGGCACCTTGCCTTCCCCCACGAAGAGAATGGGGAAGACGATGTCACTGATGCAGCAGGGCAACCAGACCGCCACAAAGAGCACCAGGAACGCGCCGACGAACATCATGGGCGTGAGGTCGACGTGGGTGTTCATCAGCATGTGGAAGGAAGAGGCCCAGGTGCTCACCAAGACATGAGCGGCGTGCGGAAAGCGGGTGTGTAGCCTTTCATGGGGGATGAGATAGGCCAGCAGGATGCCCAGTAGCGCCACCGGATTAACGACATACCAGTCCTCAATAAAGCCCAAATGAATGTCCGGACCCTGCCGGTGGCCCGAATGAAGATCCATGTCCCCGTCTGCGTGGCCGTCGCCATGATCGTGGCGGTGGTCATGTCCCTCAGGGCCGTCGTCCGCCTGTCCCGCGCCGGTTTTGTGCCCATGAAGGGCGGCGTGTGCGGGAACAGCGACGCCCATCGCCACCGGGGGGATGCTGCCCCGCGGAACGGACGCCGCCGTAACGATCG
>JADFHU010000472.1 GCA_022567055.1 Planctomycetota bacterium | reverse complement strand
GTAAGTCGTTACTGCTTCGTACTAAGACGCACCTGTATCGTATTCAACAGGAGTAGGTGAGGAGAATAGGTGGCAGAGCCCAGTCCGATCCAATTTAAGAGCCCCTAACAATATGACTCTGCATTCAAACGGCTTATTCTGCGTCTGGACGGCGTCAGGCTCCATCGACCGTCCTCGGACGGCCTGCTTCGCCTTCCTTGCCAGACGCAGAAACGCTCGTTTTCGGTGCGACGAGTCATTTTGATAGGCACTCTAAATGTCATTCGATTCTTAAAGGGAATTGCTATGAGACTATTCGCAAAATGCCTAGAACTGGTTTCAAAACTGATTTTGAAGCGAGATCGAGCGAAAAGCCTGTGGGCAAGGCCGGAGGTGAAAAGGGCTCGGAGGCGTACTGAAGTACGTCGAGAACCCTTTTTGCCGACAACGCAGTCCCACGGGCTTTGTAGCCGATCGCAGCCGAAAGCAGTTTTGAAACCAGTTCTAGTGTTCTTTCTAATCGCAACAACGCTGTCGCATGCAACGGATGTCAATTGGCCTCGCTGGCGCGGGCCTGATACGAACGGCAGCATGACTAAAGGGCAGTATCCCGTGAAGTGGGATCCGGAGAGGGTACTCTGGAAAACTGAAGTTCCGGGCAAGGGCTGCTCTACCCCGATTGTATGGAATAAGACTATCTATCTGACCACCGGCGTAGGAGGATTAGATACCGTCATCGCCCTGGACTGGTCCGGCAAACAGATCTGGCAAAAACAACTGGGCCCCGAAGTGGCAGGCAGACATCAAAACGGATCAGGCAGCAATCCCTCTGCCACAACCGACGGGTTCGCTGTTTTTGTCTTTTTTAAGAGCGGTAACTTTGCAGCACTGGAACTCGATGGATCCGTTCGCTGGCAGACCAACCTGTTCGAGCGATATGGCCAAGACAAGCGTTTCTGGGATTTCGGAACTTCTCCGGTGTTAACGAAAAAGGATGTGGTCATAGCTCACATGCATGACGGAGAATCCTGGTTGGCTGCCTTTGATAAGGCAACGGGTCAGGTCAGTTGGAAAGTCGCCCGTAACTATGAAACACCCGTAGAAGGCAGCCAGGGATATTCGACTCCCATCGTTTTCTCTCACCAAGGCACGGAGGCTCTGTTGGTGTGGGGCGGACACCATCTGACAGCGCATGACGCCATGAACGGCAAGATCATCTGGTCTTGTGGTGATTTTAATCCCGATGGAACACGATTATGGCCGACCGTGGCATCGCCCGTGATTGCCGGAAACGTGGCAGTCGTGCCCTGCGGCAGGGATGACAAGGGACAACCTCGTTTGCACGGAATCAAGATGGGCGGCAGCGGGGACGTCACAAAAACCCACCGCCTCTGGAAACGCAAGGATACAGGACCCTTCATACCGTCGCCTGCAGAATACCAAGGACGGGTGTATGTGACGTGCGACCGCGGCCGGATCGATTGCATTGATCCTGGCACAGGGGAAAGTCTCTGGAGCGGTGTCTTTCCCAAGGGCAAGGGCAAATTCTACACTTCACCGCTCATCGCAGGAGGTCACCTCTACGCCGCACGCGAAAGTGGAACAATCTTCGTCATGAATCTAAGCGACACATTCGAGATCATTTCGGAAATCGACATGAAAGATCGAATCATTGCATCGCCGATCGCCATTTCAGATCGTCTCCTGATTCGGACACAGCACCATCTCTTCTGCATAGGGAACAAATGATGAAAAAGACATTATTTACGATCGTATTCATGTCAGCTTTGATTGTTACAGCCCAGGCCAAAGGTGGCTTTATGGAGCCGGCACGTATCAGGCTACAGAAACACATCGTTGTGCACGGCGAAAACCTCGGCAAAGAGAACGCCTGTCCCATTGAATACCGCAATATCTTCATCAAAGAACTCGAGCCCGGTGCTGTCGATGATAAGGTCCGGCCTCGCGCAAACCCGGCTGCGAAGCGCAAGCCGCTGAACGCACCCCTTGCAAGACTGCTGGCCCGACTCGACGGTAACGGCCTGCCCAGGGGGTATCACCCCGTGAAGCATCAAGACTACGTCGACCGGCGCATGACGCAATTGACCGCAGAGCAACGGGCCAGGATCGGGCAACTGTGGCAAGAGAAGCAGAAGAGCGATCCCGGCATGCCAAATCGTGGCGCGTCTTTTGTGAAAATCATGGAATACGTGGCCGAGAACGTGAAATGACCTGTCGATTCATGATTACCCTGGGGATCGTGCTGTCGGCATCAATGCTTCGAGCACAGCAAATCGTCGACCCCACCAGGGACAGGCAGACCAGGCCGAATGTTGTCGTGCTGTTGGCCGATGACCTAGGCTGGAAGGATGTCGGCTGTTACGGCGGCCCGGTGAAGACCCCTACACTCGACAGTCTCGCCGCCAGAGGCGTCCGCTTCACAGACTTTCATTCCGGCGCCGCGGTTTGCTCGCCGTCTCGTGCCACACTGCTGACCGGACGACAACACCTCCGCACGGGCGTCTACAGTTGGATTCACGACTACGACCAAAACTCGCATCTGTTGGAACGAGAAGTCACGTTGGCGGAGGTGTTGAAGAGCCACGGCTACGAAACCGTGCACCTGGGCAAATGGCATCTTGGACTGCCGACGCATACCCGCAAGAAGCCGACCCCTGCAGACCATGGCTTTGACTATTGGTTCACCACGGGAAACAACGCTCAGCCCAGCCACAGAAACCCCGTGAACTTCATTCGCAACGGCAAATCGGTCGGAAAGATGGAAGGCTATGCCTGCCAGATCGTCGTCGACGAGGCGATTGCGTGGCTGGCCGAAAAGCGTGATCCCGACGCACCGTTCTTTCTGAACATCTGGTTTCACGAACCCCATGCCCCCATTGCCGCGCCGGATGATACCGTTTCCCAGTATGGCGATCTAAAGGATCCCGCGGCGATCTATTCCGGCACGATCGACAATACGGATCGAGCCATCGCGCGTCTGCTGAAGAAGCTACAACAGGTCGATTCCCCTGAAAATACGCTGATCATCTATTCATCGGACAATGGCAGCTATCGTGCGGATCGTGTCGGCAAGCTGCGGGGCAAAAAGGGGTCTAATTATGAAGGTGGCATTCGCGTCCCCGGAATCTTTTCCTGGCCAGGCACCATTTCCAAAGGCACCGCCGAACACGAACCGGCCGGGTTGGTCGATCTGCTACCGACCGTTTGCGGCCTGCTTGGAATCGACAATTCTGAAAAACCTGGGGACGTTCACCTCGACGGTTCCGATCTCTCGCCGCTACTGACCGGCCGCGCGAACGAGTTTGCTCGGCATCAGCCGCTCTTCTGGCTCCTGCCGGCATCAGGACCTGCTGTGGCGATCCGAGACGGCGTCTATTCGCTGGTCGCCCATCGCGACTACCGGCTTCCGAAAGACAACGAGAAGATGACTTCTTTGCGGCAGCAAATCGAAGAAACGTTGCGGAAAAATGGCACCCTCGAGCGGGAGCTCCGCGGGAGCACTTTGCAGGCACAACTGTTTGAGGGATTCAACGACAGAGAAGCAGAGAAACTCCGGGGTCAATATGTCCGTCTGAATATGTTTCAGGAATCGTGGATCCCTGCGATCAAGGCAGGCGCCTACACGCGGTATCAGTTGTTTGACCTGGCCAAGGATCCAGGGCAGATTGAAGATGTGTCCACCGAATTTCCTGATGTGGTTGCCAGGCTGAAAGAGCAACTGCTCAGAATCAACACCAGCGTCATGCTCGACGCACCTGACTGGAAATGAGGAAAGAATGAGATCATTTCGATTGCTTGTGGGTGTTCTTCTGGCGCTGGGGGCGTGCTCAGACGCCGCGGAAGCCGAAAATGTGCACTGGAACCAGTTCCGGGGACCGAACGGCGCTGGCGTCGCAGCCGGGTTTAAACCGCCGCTAAAGATCGTCGCGGGTCAAGCCGCATGGAAAACGCCGCTGCCTCCGGGCAAATCGTCACCGGTCCTCTGGAAAGACCGCCTCTTTCTGACCGGCGTCGAGGAGGGCCGACTGACGACCTGGGCCCTCGACGCGAAGTCGGGCAAGGTCTTATGGAAACGGCTTGCCCCAAAGGTGCCGCTGGCACGCGTTCACGCAGCAAACAGCGCCGCGGCATCCACGCCCTGCGTGGACGAAAACCGCGTCTACGTCTATTTCGGATCATACGGATTGCTCTGCTACGACCACGAGGGTCTCGAACAATGGCAGAAACCGATTCCCACCCCCAGGAGCATGTACGGCGTGTCGACGTCACCGATCTTGCATGGGCAACGGCTCATCCTGGTCCTGGACGACGATGCAAACCTGCCGGACAGCCAGTTGAGTCGGTCCAAGGTCATCGCCTTGGACAAAGCAACGGGAGTACTGGTTTGGGAAACGCCTCGACCCTACAATCGAGGCGCCTGGTCCAGTCCGATGATCTGGAAGCACGAGCGCGGAACCGAGTTGGTGGTGCTTGGCAATGGGCGGGTCTATGGCTACGAGCCGGCCACCGGCGCAGAAAGATGGTACGTCATGGGTTTTTCACGCGAACCCATCGCCGTGCCAGTCGCGGGCAACGGACAGCTCTACGTTTCTGTGTCGATGCAGGGCGGTCGCGGCGACGCCGCATTGGACCCGGAACCCTTCTGGACCGCCATGCTTCATTTCGATCGCGACGGCGACGGCCGAATCGGGCGTGACGAAATCACCAAAGACTTCACCTCGCCTTTCCGCCCCGAGCTTCCTCCTGGACATCCGGGATTCGGAATGCCGCTGCCCAGCGATCCGGCGAGACGCAGGAAACGCCAGAACGATATCTTCGGCTGGCGCGACCGGAACAAGGACGGTTTCTGGACCCAGGAAGAGTTTGCGGCCGACATGAGAGTCGGTCACGGCCAGCCCAACCTCGCTGCGATTCGGGCGGGCGGGCGGGGTGACATCACCGAGACCCACGTTAGGTGGAATCTCCGCCGCGGCATACCGGAGATTCCCTCCCCCATTTATCACGCGGGCCGACTCTATCTGGTCCGGGCCGGCGGCATCCTGAGCTGCGTCAACACCGACACCGGCGAAGTGATGTATCGGGAACGACTGGGTGCCGCGGGACAGTACAGCGCCTCACCGGTGATTGCCAA
>JADFHU010000471.1 GCA_022567055.1 Planctomycetota bacterium | reverse complement strand
GCCGCCCCACAGGGTATATCCATCGGTTCCTATCTGGTCTTTACAGTTACACGACGCCACAATACCGTACCGATCATACATATATTGCAATGTGTGAGCGTCAATGAACCATGACCCTACCGATTTCGGATAGGTGCCGAAAATCTTCTTAAAATCGGCCATATAGGTATCCGTCAGCTTCTCGCGCTCTTTCGGCGAGTAACCGGTTGCAAAACCAACATCGGCATGCCAGTCCCAGGGAAACCGCCCCCTCCACCGGTAACCGCTGTTCTCTACCAGAGGTTGCGGGATCTCCCACCAGACCCCAATCTCGAACGTCTCCCCAGGCAATCCCTTCAGTAATTTCTGATACCTGACATCCATGAGTGCATCATACTGCAGAAGAAAAGTTCCTTTCAGTTGATAACGCTTCATGATTCTTATCTGCTCGACAACAGTCTCGTACAGAACATCCTCTGTTATCCAGTCAATACGCGGTTCGCACTGCCGGATGAAGTTTATTATATTCACAATTCGAGGCGAACTGCTTGCGGCGTTTGCCTCTTTGGCTTGGCAGATTTCGCCTGGCATAGTCAAAAACAAAGCGCACAAAATAATTCTTAGCGTCATGGTTGTTCCTTTCGCTTGAGTCGGTAAGCTACCGGCGAGTAGCACCAGAGCCACCTAGATGGTTTTCCCGAACATTTGGCCTGGTTCAAAAGTATACGGTTCCGGGTAACACTGAGAAAACCGCCGTTTCAGAATCGCTATCGAAATCGTCTTTCATCCATCAGGACAATGGTGGCACCAAAGGCTTTTCTCGATCCCGATTTCGATGTCGATTTCGATCCAGACACATGGTTACCCTGGTTCGAACCAGGCCATACATTTGGATATTGCCCTTACAGCAGGGCCTGAGGGAATCTATTCTCCCGCCGCTTGTCGCGTGGTGATGGGGACATACCCTGCCTCCAAGCCCGGCGGCGGGGTGACAATCAAGGCCGGGTCAATATCCGCCAGTTTTCCAATCTTGGGTGGCACCAGGTAGTCGCGGTCTTTCTGCCAGTTCCGGTGGAGTTTTTCCACGCGCTTCTGCAGGCTCTCCCGCTCTTCATCCGTTAAATCGGCGTTGAGTAATGCAGGCTGGTCGGCGAATCGATACCAGTAGTAGGTCACCACGCTGCCGTCCCCCGGATACGCCTGGAAAGGTCCCGCCACGGGGCCGGGCTTCTTCCAGCAACTCTCCGGATCGTCGGGAGTGACGTAGGGTTGGGAGGGTTCCGCGGGCGGCCGGCTAAAGCTAACCTCGGCCAGTCCTGTTTCAGCCGGAACGTCTTCGGGCTGTACTACCGCCCACTGGGTCTTTTCACCTTCCTGCGCCAGGCGATAGTATTCGGGGAGCGTCACCAGCGGGCCATCGGCGGTGTCTTTTCTCGTTACCAGTTGCTCGTTCCAGTGGTATCCGAAGGTATTTGAGTCAATCGCCACGGGGCTGGCAAAAGAATCCCAGGCAATGCGTACCCTTTCTTCCCTGGGGATCGAGCGGTTATAGATCCTCCAGGTTGCCCGTCCTCGTCCGGGAAAGCTGTGTACGACGGACGCCCGGGGGTCGATGGCGCCGCTGGCCGAAGGGCCGCCTTCAAACCAGGCCTCCACGGCATCCCAGAGCGCCTTCTTGTTGTAGGCCATAACGCGGTGCACGACCGCCGTATCGCCCTTCGGCCCTCGGGGAAACGAGGTGGGGGCAATGCGGGCGTAGGTCTCACCCTTCGCGTCGGTGGCCTGGAAGCTGGGGATGTACTGGGTTTCCATCTGCAAGGCCCTGTTGGGGCCGGAGGGACGGCTATCCAGGAACATGCCGGCCAGGTTTGGGTCGTCCACAGTCACGCGGGAAAAGAAATAGGGGGTGAAGAAAGCCACCGGGCCTTTGAAGTTTCCCGTGTTCAGAAACAAGGTCCAACAGTTGTTTCCGGTAGGAACGTCTTTCCCGGCGGTGGTGGATTTGGCCGTCGTGAGCGGCAGCGGCAGATACCCGTAGCCGAACAGTTCACCGCAGGTGCCCTGTTTCAGATTCAGGCCATCGGGGGGCCACAGCACCCAGGGACTGAGCTGTGCCACACCGTACTTGCCTTTCGGTTGATCCCAGTCCCTTCCTTTGCCGGCCCCGGGTCCGTTGGCCCATGCAACGAAATTCAGGGCCACCCCGCCCATGATGAATTTCGGCGTTTCCGTGGCAAAGCGCGTGTCACGCCACCAGCCCAGGCCACCCTCGATATCGGAATACACTTTTCTGGTAGGCTTGGTGTCATAATGAGCGTGCATCCAGGTGCCGAACAGACCTGTTTGAAAACGACGCCCCGGATATTCCTGCAACAGAGGCCAGGCTGCTACATATAGGGAGAAACCGGCGTTATACGTCTCTGGAACTTTATCGTGAGGGACGAGCAGGTATCCGGCCATCTCTCCTTTCTTGACCTGATTGGGGGCGCCGATCAGGGGCGCCAGGGGCAGGACAAACACGAGGGCCAGGTAGGAAGTGAACCATTGAAAAACCCTTTTTTTCAACATGAGAGAACCTCCGGCAACAATTTTTCTTTGTTAATTTGCAGCGTCTAACGTGCAATTCTAAAAACACACCGCAGACAATAGACCTCTGTCAATCGGGGTTCTTGTCCATCAGTTTGACACTACGACCTGAGCATCAGCCCAGTTGCCCAGGGCTTCCTTGCCTTGAAGCGTCAGTATCAGGCAATCGATACCTCTAACATCAATATCAATGACTTTTGCAGGGGTGTCTTTTGTCATTTTTCCACTATCATAAAGAAGTGAGTCAGGGCCGATAGGGTCCTCATTACGGACCCTGAAATTGACAGCTTCATTACCCTGATATGAAGGGTCCAAAGCAACAACGGCCTTGAAGCGTTCGGCATAACCATTCAACTTAAACATGATTTTGGAAGTCGCCTTACAGCCAAATCCTTTGTCGTAGATCGTTCCGTTCATCACGATTGTCTTGCCGTCAAAGCTCTTGTCATACCTGGGTGCTTCGCCCCTTTTCCAGATGTAATAGAGATCCGAAAGGAAGGTTGCCCCCTCTTGCGTCACGGCATATTGCTCCAAAGGCACCGGATCCGGTGTCGCTAGCGGCTTGCCCCTTGAGCCGACCTTCAAGAGCATATGTCCATGTTGCGGAAGGTTCTCGGCCGTAAACGATCCCGAATAGCGCCCCAGGTCTTTGCGCCGCCACAAGTCCCTGACCTTCTGCCTGCCTGAGAGACCTATCATGTCCCAGGTGATGGTAATATTGGCCGGTTCGGAGTTCTTGTTGAGCAATAGAACAGCGGTCGTTCCATCGTGCAAGGGCTTATTGTATATCTCCCGGCCGTCATCATCATATACCTTGTATCCCTGGATGCCCCTTGGGTCCTGATTGACTGTGATAAGCTCCTCAGCAGTAAGGATGTTTCTGGCCGTTTCGGACATGCCGCGAAAATCATTGCCCGCCATCAAAGGCGCAGCTAGAATGCACCACAGACTGAAATGAGCCTTGTTCTCAATATCGGTCTTCAAGTTCCCGACCTGCAACATGTCAGGATCGTTCCAATGCCCCGGACCTGCAAACTGCCACAGGCCGTTGAAGGCCGGATGGATGATTCTGTCACCGGCCGACGTGTCTGCACAATAATACACAGAACTCATCCGTGGGCGTATATCGAACGATGTTCGCCATAAATGTCCGATTTCCTGACCACCCCAGGCCCATGAAGGATCGGTGTAGTTGGCCATGCTCAATACCATCGGGCGACCTGTCTTTACGATACATTCTTTGAATACACCGAAATCGTCCGAACTCTTACGGCCGTTTATTTCAGCATAGCAACTATCCAGCTTGATATAATCGACACCCCATGCAGCAAACGTATCCATATCCACCTGTTCGTGGCCAAAACTGCCCGGAAGCCGCATGCACGTGGAATGCCCACGATCTTGATAGAGACCAAACTTCAATCCCTTGCCGTGAATATAATCACTGAGGGCTTTTATGCCGCTGGGGAATTTATTGGGATCCGCCACCAGTTTCCCTTCACTGTTACGTTTGTCGGCCATCCAGCCGTCATCAATGACCAGGTACGTATAGCCCGCGTCGCGCATCCCCAATGCGACCATTGCATCGGCGATTCCTCGTATCTTCTGTTCGTCAATATCTCCGTGAAAAGCGTTCCAACTGTTCCATCCCATAGGCGGAGTGCGGGCCAGCTCATTCTCGTAAATATGGAGTGCCGACGCGTCCTGACCGGACCCGATGCGAGCGTTCGCCCCTGTGTCTAGGTGCACTCTGTTTTGAGGTGAACATGAACACATGCAAACTGACAAAACGACAGGCAAAACAGCACGAATTCCAATCCCCAGAAGCACCCAGATCTTCATGATGGGCCTACCCTTCTTTCATTCAAGAGCGATTGATTTTTTGGGCTACCAAGAGAAGTACATTCGATATGTTTGCGATAGGTCCACCAGCGGAAATAGTAAGTCCGCTCGATAGCGTCATCGGGACATTCGAACGAAGGGATGTTGGCCTTGAGAAACTCCCACGCCCTTCATTCGGAATATGCTGAACGTACAATTCCTCGTCGCTCTTGTTGAACGTGTCAACATAGTGTCTGAATGAATCCGCCTCCAGCACGATGGCGCCGTCAGCCCGGGCCACGCAGATGGCAACGTTGAAAAAACACGTCACGGCGACCGTCTTGACGAACAAAGAGCATTCTCGCATCTCTACACTCCCCCTTAGGCTTGAGTTTCGCGGTGGTCATGCCGCCAGTAGCCAGTGAGGTAGCAGTTCGTGGAGTTTCTTCGCAACCGGTCTGAGAAGGGGGTTGCGAGAAAGTCGTGCGACCCAGAGTTCACGCCGCACAGCAGCGAGCATGTCAATGAAGGAAGGCCTCTCTTTGTGTCGATACCAGGGCGCCTCGCTTCGAACTCTTGCCACGTCCTCTTGACAATTGCCATTGTGCAAATACCACACAACGACGATGCCGTAGGCAGCAAAGGCCATCGCCAGCGTATGGAGGATCGCTTTTTCTCCCTTGCGACCTCGAGGATTGGGACCGGCTTTCTTGTCCGGTTGACGGCTTCCAGATTTGCGACGCCACCATCCATTCTG
>JADFHU010000470.1 GCA_022567055.1 Planctomycetota bacterium | reverse complement strand
TTTACCATTCTTATATGGTATTAGGTATAAGAAGACCGTTATTTTAAGAGACGGTAGCAACTTTACCGGGGATTTTTAAGTTGTGAAACGGGCTTAATCAGCCGAAATGACCGGTAGACTGGTCAGTTCCCTTCGCCACATTAAAACGTTGTGGGCTTGTTTTGGTCTTTGTACCCATTTTGACAGCAGACCAGATGATTGGGTCTCTGACAGGCAATATTGCGTCGAGGCCTTGGCTGACATACAGGTAATTTAGGTATAGTCTCATGTTTAAGGATTATTAATTATGAAGACTGAAACGTCAAAAATATTGGCACTCACAGAAACGGCAACTCAAGAGATTGCCCGTATGGTGAAAGAAGATGGCCGCTCCGATATTGGACTCAGAATTGGCGTCAAAGGCGGGGGTTGCTCAGGATTATCCTATGTCTTTGAATTGGGGACTCAACAGGAAAATGACCGGGTTCAATCAGAGGGATTATTCAACGTATTTGTGGATCCGAAAAGCAGCCTTTATTTAAAAGACGTTGTCCTGGAATACGAGGGCGGTTTAAAAGATCATGGTTTCAAATTCAATAATCCGAATGCCACCAATACCTGTGGTTGTGGGGAATCTTTTTCAGTTTGAATGGATATATCAGAAGCAGTTTCTCTAGCGCGCTCCAAAGGCGTTTTATTCAATCTCTCCGAAACCTATGGACTTCTTGCCCTAGAAGGTCAAGATCGTGTCTCCTTTCTGCAAGCCCTTACCTGCAATGATGTCAATGCCCTTGATCCAGGGCAAGGCCAGCATAATGCCTTCCTAACCCCAAAGTCCTATATCAAGGCTGAATTCTGGCTTTATCGTGAAGACCAAAAACACATCATTGTCTCCGAAAAATCTCAGCTGCCCCAAATTTTAAATCTATTCAATCAATTTCATTTTAATGAAGACATTCGTTTTAAAGATATTTCCGGACAAACAGCCATTTTGGCCGTTCAGGGCCCCTCTTCCTTAGACTGCCTTAAAGTCAGGCTAAGCTCCCAAACCGCGTTAGAATCCTTGAGGGTAAACGGACTTATAACAGGCCAAATTCAGAATGTGGAAATCAGAATCGTTCAGCGCTCTTTCACTGGAGAAGCAGGCTATCTACTCCTCTGTGATATTGCCCAAGAAGAAAATCTGATAAATTGCATTACCAATCAGTCCCTCCCCCCTCATGTGCATCCCTGCAGCCTGGAAGTCTTAAACGTCCTTCGAACGGAATCAGGAATTCCCGTCTACGGCAAAGACATGGATGAGACCACGATGCTATTGGAAATCGGCTTAGATGAAGAAATAGTCGATTTGGATAAAGGGTGTTTTCCCGGACAGGAGATCGTGGCTCGAACCAAAAGCAGGGGCCAGCTTCAGAAAAAACTAATGGGACTGAAAATTAAAGATCAGGTCAACATTCCACCTGGAGAAAGCATACAATTCAATGGAAAGACCAGCGGTCCTATTAAAAGCGGAGTATGGTCCCCTACACTTAATGCTTCAATTTATTTCGCTTATTTAAACCGCAACCTACAATCCCAGGAAAATGAAATTGAAATACAAGTTGGCGATCAAAAATTAAAGGCTACCGTTTGCCGACCTCCATTTTATGTGCCACCGGGAATCACGGAAAAAGCCAAAGAGGAATATACAACAGGCATGAACCTTTACCATGGCAATGATTACCCCGCGGCTCAAGAACATTTTGAAAAGGCCATTGCCATTAATTCTTATGACTCAGATGCCCATGAGGCCCTGAGCGTAGTCTTAGAAAAAACCGGCAATATTGACGGAGCCATTGTCCTCAATAAGAAGTTTGCTTACCTAGACCCCAAGGCAGTTATGGCCCGAACAAACCTGTCCCGTCTGTATATGTTAAAAGGCTGGAAAGAAAAAGCGGAAGAAGAACAAGCCAAGGCCACCGCCATTGGATGGACACTTGCGGCCAAAGGTCATAAACAAAAAACAGATCAAGACAGCCAGGAGAAAGAGAAGATTGCTGATCAAGAGCGGCGCTTGGATATTTTCAAGCAGGTTCTCGAAATGGATGCGGAAGATGAGGTCGCAAATTTTGGACTTGGACAATTGTATTTAGAGACAGGGAAATATGAAGACTCTATCCAGGCCCTGAAAATGGTTATAAACAATAATGAACAGTATTCCGCTGCCTATGCCCTGCTAGGATCAGCGCTCAAAAAAAACAACCATTCAGATGAGGCCATGGCCATTCTGAAAAAAGGCATATCCATTGCCGGGGCCAAAGGCGACCTAATGCCCAAAAATTCCATGGAGGAAGAATTGAAAGAACTGAGAAGAGAATAGATTAGAATGCAGGGGGAGAGGGCTGATACTCCCCATATCGACCCACAGACCCACAGACCCACAGACCCACCCCCATCTACAGCTTTCTTCACGGTCTGCAGGCCAAGTGGACCGGATACGACCCGCACGTGCAACGGCCCCAGGGCTGTTTTCCCATTGATCTGTCTTTCCCTCGGGGGTATAAGCTTAATCTATGGTCGTAAAATCATATTGCGTATCCGTAATCTTCTATCCGTTGTTTGATGCACAACTGAGGAATTCTGAATGAGCACTGCCGAATCGTCGGCCGCCAGTCTAGAGGCCCGGGAAAAGGAAGCGCAAGCATCGCTCGACGCCCACACCCGCGAGATTGTCCAGTGGCACTTCCACGAGTCGACGGGAAGCCCGTTCTGGCTGCAAAAGCGGTCGGAGCTGAGCTTTGATCCGCTGACCGAGGTCAAGTGTTACCACGACATGAAGAAGTTCCCGCCGTTCGAAGACGACTGGCTCCGGGGGGGGCCGATGAGTCGTTGGGTGCCCAAGGGCTTCGAAGGCAAGCCGGTCTATGTATTCGAGACCGGTGGTACCACGGGAATTCCCAAGAGCCGCATGGTGATCGAAGATCATTGGACGGATTATGAACTGTTCAGCGACACGCTCCCCGACCAGTACTTCCCCAGGGGCGCGAACTGGCTGATGCTCGGGCCTTCGGGGCCGCGGCGACTGCGGCTGGCCGTTGAACACCTGGCCCAGTTTCGCGGTGGCATCAATTTCTGTGTCGATCTCGATCCACGCTGGGTTGTTAAGCTGATCAAGAAGGGCTGGATGGAACACCTCGAGGCGTACAAGAAGCATTGCATCGATCAGGCGCTAACGATCCTTACCGCCGGGCATGACATCAAGTGCCTGTTCGCCACGCCCAAACTGTTGGAAGGCCTCTGCAATGCCCTCGAAGAGCAAGGCAAAAGTTTCCCGGACACCGGGATCACCGGCATCTTCTCGGGTGGAACTGAGTTCACGCCGCAGTGGACGCGGTTCTGCATCGAAGAGTATTTCGGCGGTCCACCCGACGTGAGCGGCATCTATATGACCCCGACCTATGGCAACACGCTGATGGGCCTGGCGTGCAGCAAGCCGGTTACCGCCGCGGACGATTACAAGATCACTTATTACGCCCCACAACCCCGCGCGGTCATTGAAGTGGTCGGCTTTGATGACGATCAGCAAGCCGTCGGCTACGGCGAAACAGGGCGAGTCAAGCTGACGACACTCACCAAGGAATTCTTCGTTCCCGGCTTCTTGGAACGCGATGAGGGCGAACGCGAGCGACCGTTCGAGACCTATCCGTGGGATGGCGTCAGCGGTGTACGACCCTTCCACGGCTTCGCTGCGCAGACCACAGTGGGCGTCTACTAGACAGTGGGCGCGAAGATTGCTACTCATGCCGAGTCCAACTCTCACCCCAATTAGGGAGACTACAACCGTGCTCAATATTCCTGTCATCCGCTGGGGCAAGCCCTATGAATCCTTGGAGGTCGACGAGGTTCTCCATTTTTCGACCGGTGAACCGATTGCCAAGGTGAGTCAAGCCAACGGGGGCATCATAGCGCGCGACATGCGGCAAGCCAAGAAGGCGCGTCAGATTCTGCGAGACATTCCCTGCACCGAGATCATCGAACTATTGAAAAAGGCCGCTGATCTTTACGAGAACGAGTCGCTGCCCATCGGCGACGGCAGCCAAAGCCCCGATCAGTTCGCTCATCAGCAGTCCGCCAGCACAGGACTGCCGGAGCACATGTGCCGGCAGAACATGGCCAAAAATTCGTTCGTGTTGCGTAACATGCAGAAGATCCTGGACTGCCTGACCCGCGGTTTGGATCTCAATATCCTGACACGCGGTTACGGGATCGAGCATCGGGGCGTCGTCGTGAGCTATCAAGCGCAGACATCCGCACTGAGCGCGGTTTTGCCCTCCAATTCGCCGGGCGTTCACACCTTGTGGTTGCCCGCGATTCCCCTGCAGATGGGTCTGGTCTTGAAACCCGGTCCACAAGAGCCGTGGACTCCCTACCGCATGATGGCGGCCTTCACGGAAGCCGGCATCCCGAAGGAGGTCTTCGCCTTGTACCCGGGTGGCCCGGAAGCCGGCGCCGCGGTCTTGGCGGCTTCCGAGCGGGCGATGATTTTCGGCGGAACGGCTACCGTCGAGCAGTACCGAGGCAACCCACGCGTCCAAGCCCACGGTCCCGGCTTTGCGAAGATCCTGTTGGCCGACGATGTCGTCGATGACTGGGAGAAGTACCTGGACTTGATGGTCGAGAGCATCACCATCAACAGTGGCCGTGGTTGCATCAATTGCTCGGGCGTTTGGGCTTCGCGACATACCAAGGAGATCGCGCGGGCCATCGCCGATAAGATTGGCCCGATCGAGGTCAAACCGCCGACAGATCCCCAAGCCGGTCTGGCAGCCTTCACCGTTCCCGGCACGGGCAAGGCGGTGTGGGGGATGATCGAAGCCGATTTGAAGGAAGACGGCGTCACCGACATGACCGAACAATTCGGGCCGCGCCTGGTCGAACAAGAACGCTGCTCGTACTTGCGACCGATGGTGGTGCACTGCGATTCCCCGGAACGCGAGATTGCGAACAAAGAATACATGTTCCCCTTCTCGACGGTCGTCGAATGCCCCGAAGACCAGTTGCTCGCCAAGATCGGCCCGACTCTGGTCTGCACCGGCATCACGAACAACGAGAAACTGATCGGCGACCTCACCGCCGCTGCGCACATCGATCGCTTGAACATCGGCCCCATTCCCACCCGCAAACTGA
>JADFHU010000469.1 GCA_022567055.1 Planctomycetota bacterium | reverse complement strand
GGCGGCCCCGCCTTCAGCGGCCACCGTGTGTGAGCGCATTGGATATACTTTGGAGATGACGCCAACACTTAGATTCGGGTTTTCCTCCCCGATCGCGATGGCCGCCCGTAAACCGGCCCCTCCGCCACCCACAATCAATATATCGTGACTTAGCAATTCCACCGCAGGAGTCTACCTCGAGAGTTACGTCTTACGAAACGACCCCACCCAGTATTGCATGATCGCAGATACACTTCCAAGAAAACGGAGTCGGATGACCGTTTCAAGATCCATTTGCGGCAAGTATACCCGGAGAGAGCACGAGATGCTATACTGGTGATTACTTGAACGGTAGGAATCCTGAACAAATGTCATTTCTGCTGCATTTCGTACGGATTGGAATCTACATGCGATCGCCCTGCCCCTTTGTTCCCCTCTATTGATTAGGAAACAAAGCCATTCTTGCCATCTCACCGACACCTTGCTATGATTTCTACCATGAAAACGCCTCTTCGGGCGGTCTCAGCAGGCCAATGCTCGTACTGCGCGAAAAGCGATTTCTCATCAGTTGCTCTTTGGGAGCCTGTCGGAGAATTCGATCTGGCTTCCTCTCGGGTCTGAGCCTCGGGGCCAACGACGGAATTCTCCGACAGGCTCCTAGAGATGGTAATAGTTCCCTTAAAAGAAAGGTGCCACCCCATGAAACCGGAAAAGGAAACAATGACGCGTCGTGGTTTTCTCAAGACCAGCACTCAGGTCACAGCCTTGGCAGGACTCTCCGTTGCCACGCAGGCATACGGAGCAAATAACGACCGAATTCGCGTGGGCCTCGTAGGCTGCGGGGGCCGCGGTTCCGGCGCTGCCGCGCAGGCCCTGACAACCGGTGAAGACGTGGTCCTGACAGCCATGGGTGACGCCTTTGAGAACCGCTTGCAGAGTAGTCGTAAGAACCTCGAGGGCAACGAGCAGTTCGGGCAACGCGTCAAGGTCCCCGTAGAAGCCCGCTTCGTGGGCCTGGACGCTTACCAGAAAGTGATCGATAGCGGTGTGGATGTGGTTCTCCTGGCCACACCACCGGGTTTCCGACCGCAGCATCTCCGAGCTGCAGTCGAGGCCGGCAAACATGTCTTCTGCGAGAAACCCATGGCCACGGACGCCCCAGGCGTACGTTCCGTCCTCCAGTCCGCCGCGATAGCCAAGGAGAAGAACCTGGCTCTGGTGGCCGGCTTCTGTTGGCGCTATCACTTGGCGCGTCGCCCCTTCTACCAGCGGATACACGAGGGCGCCATTGGCGCCATTCGGGCCGTCTATGCCACCTATTTGACCGGTCCCGTGAAGCCCATGCCCCCAGCCAGTCGGCGCCCCGCCGGCATGAGTGACGTTGAATGGCAACTCGCCAACTGGTATAACTTCACCTGGTTGTCTGGGGATGGGCTGGTGGAACAGGCCTGTCACAGCGTGGACAAGATTGCCTGGGCGATGAATGGAGTCCTCCCTCTCAAGGCGGTGGGAACCGGCGGTCGCCAATTCCCCAACAACGAAGGCAATATCTTCGACCACATCGATGTCTTCTATGAATTCCCGGACGGAGTCCGCGCGTTCATGGCCCAACGTCAGATCAGCCATTGCTACGGTGAAAACTCGGACTACATTATGGGCGCCGAAGGTGTGGGCACCATCGCGGGCCGGGGTGGTCCCACCATCACCGGCAAGGAGTCTTGGCGCTATGAGGGTCCCAAATCCAACATGTACCAGGTCGAGCACAACGAATTGTTCGACTCCATCCGCAACGGCCAACCCATTAATGATGGCATCTGGATGGCTCACAGCACGCTCATGGCCCTCATGGGACGCATGGCCGCCTACACGGGGAAAGAGATCTCCTGGACCGAAGCCATGAACTCCGAGGAACAACTCGTCCCCGACAACTTAACCTGGAACATGGACTTGCCCATCAGGCCCATGGCCATGCCGGGAAAAACGCAGTTTGTCTGACTACTCTGCGGCAGGTCTTGACTGGGACAGTATGAGAGTGAGAAGCCTCTTTCGGAAGGAAGCGTCATGACCAATCAACAGGCACGATTAATCGGAACAGCTATCGCCTTAGTGGGTGGCGGCGTTGCTGTGAACGCGGAGAATCTGGATATCAACGTAGGGATAACAATCATCCTAATAACCGGTGCTCTTTTCATTGCATAGTATATTCGCTCAGTAAAGGGCTAGGAGCTATCGAGAACCATAGAGGATTATGTTAGGCTGCCCAGGGCATGGCTCATGAACGAACGTGAGGCATTGAAGCTCGTTGAGCAGAACGGAATCATGCTCGAATCAGCCCGGGGAAAGACCTCCAGCCTCGTGGCTCAAATAGCCGGGGGGGTCATTTCTGGAAGCTGGTGGAGTCACCCGAAGAGCCACCTGATCTTCGCACTAACAAGGACCGTTCGGGAGGCCGAGCAAGTCCTCGTCTGCCGTCTCCTTCAGGGGAAGATAACGTACGTTCATCGTCGCCTCTGGGCAGCGCTTGTCAAAGTAGCCGAAGATCTCCCGCCCTCTTCGCTGGCATCAGTAAGAGAATTGCACAGCGCAAAGGGGCGCCATGAAGTTGTGGAAACTCAGTTCCCGGACTGGGTCCCGGAGGAAGTCGTTGCCGAGGCGAAGCGTATGTCGCGAGAAGGGGCTTTGCGGCTCCTGGAAGGTCGGATTCCCGGTATCAAGTAAAACCAATGGACAGGACAGTAAGGAGCCGCGCATAAATAAATGAGTCATTTATCGCTCAGATTTGCGTCAGATTCAGTCGCGCCCGATTGAGCGAAACCAGAGTTGTAGTTGGCCTACTACGGAGGATTTCGCGATTGAGAAGCGGCTGAAGATGACGTGAAGATGAGATGAGAAATGGATCATTTATTTATGCGCGGTTCCCAAGCAAGAGGCGGTTTGGCGGGTAGCCTGGCGGGATACGGCGGAACGATGATTAGAAGTCATCCCAAAACCTGTTTTGTAGCGAGATTGAGCGAAAAGGCCGTGGTCAAGGCGGAGGTGGAAAAGGCTCGGAGGCGTACTGAAGTACGTCGAGAACCTTTTTCGCCGACAACGTCGATCCACGGGCTTTGCAGCCAGTCGTAGCCGAAAGAGGTTTTGGGATGACTTCTAAGCCCCCGCAGAAACCGCTGATGATCTACGACGGTGAATGCAGATTCTGCTGCGCCTCTATCGAACGGTGGAGAGAGGAAACAGGGGAGCAGATCGACTACGCTCCCTATCAGGAAGCGGCCTCACGGCTGCCGGAGATCTCCGCAAGTGAATTTAGCAAGTCGGTCTTTCTGATCGAACCGGACGGCACCCTCAGTCGCGCTGCGAGAGCCGTGTTGCGCACGATGTCGCTGTGTGGTCGAAAACGCTGGCTCTATTGGATGTATCGTGTTGTTCCCGGCTTCGGACTCGTCGCTGATCTGCTGTACGGCTGTGTGGCGCGATTGCGATACGTGATTTCCTCGGTCCTGCGGGTCTGGTGGGGCAAAGCACTGAAACCGCCGAAGTACCACATTTCATCGGCACTTTTTCTTCGCGGCCTGGGGTTGGTTTACTTCATTGCCATCATGTCCCTGTGGATTCAGCTGGACGGACTGATCGGGTCAAACGGCATCATCCCAGCCGCCGAGCATCTCGAGCGAATGGGTGAATTGCTTCCGCAACAGGAGCCCCCTCGCAACCCATATCGCGAGATTCCGACGCTGGCCTGGTTGAACTCTTCCGATGCGTTTTTGCATGGACTGTGTCTTGCGGGAGTCATCTGCTCAGTACTGCTGATACTCGGGCTCGCGCCGATCCCGATGTTGATCGCACTTTGGGTGCTCTACCTGTCACTGTTCCATGCCGGCCAGATGTTTCTGTCTTTTCAGTGGGACATTCTGCTTCTCGAAACGGGTTTCGTGGCCATCTTTTTAGCCCCCGGGCGCTGGTGGGCTGGACTATTTCCCAGGGCACATCCACCAAGGCTGGTCCTGTTTTTACTGCTGTGGTTGCTCTTTCGTGTCCTCTTCGAATCCGGCGCGGTGAAACTAACCTGGAACGATCATGCCCTCGGTCCTGACGGCACCCCGGTGTGGAATGCGTGGGAAGCCTTGAAGGCGATGGACTTTCACTACTGGACTCAGCCGTTGCCGGTCTGGACGAGTTGGTATGCGGCGAAACTGCCGGATGGGCTTCAGGGGATTTCTGTCGTTGCCGTATTCATCATCGAACTGTTAGTGCCGTTCTTCATCTTTGGTCCCCGGTTCCTACGGGTTACCGCCTTCGCCCTGATCTCTGTATTCATGGGGCTGATCGCGGCGACGGGTAATTACACCTTCTTCAACGTGCTGACCTTATTGCTTACGCTTCTGCTGCTCGATGACCGCTGTTGGCCTCGGTTTATGCGCAAGTGTATCGAATCATCGGATCCTCCGTGGCTGGCGAGTCCGACGCGCTGGCGCAGCGCCGTGCTGGTACCATTCGCCGTAGTGGCGTTGCTACTAGGCTCGTTCCAGGTGATGCATGCCGCGTTTCCCGCGGCGCACTATCGTGAGCCGTTGGAATCGAAGCTCGGCATTCGATCGCTTCATCTCGTGAATGGATACGGCCTGTTCCGCCGCATGACCGAGACGCGACCCGAAATTGTGGTCGAAGGCAGTCTGACGGGGAGGGATTGGACAGCCTATGAGTTCAGGTGGAAGGCCGGGGATCTGTCGCGTGCGCCGGGCTTCAACACTCCGCATCAACCGCGACTCGATTGGCAGATGTGGTTCGAGGCACTGCGATTCGAACGCGTTCACCGGCAAGCGAGACAGGTGCAACCGAACCACATGAGCCCCTGGTTTCAACGCTTCCTGCTGCGCTTGATGGAGGGCAGCCCAGACGTGCTCGCCCTACTCGGAGACAACCCATTTCCTGATGCACCGCCGAAGTACGTGCGCGTGGTGTTGTACCAGTATCGTTTCACGACTCAGGATGAGCGTGAGGCGACAGGAGACTGGTGGCATCGGGAGTTCGTGTGGAAGAGCGACGGCTTTTCGTTGCCCTAGTATTGGGGATGAACATAGATGCATTCGTTGTTCAGGTCCATGGTTATGCGACGATCTGAAAAGTAGTTCGCTCCCAATAGTGATGTTGAATCATTGGTCAGTGCGACGGAGATGGTCTTTGTATA
>JADFHU010000468.1 GCA_022567055.1 Planctomycetota bacterium | reverse complement strand
TTGGTCGCGCCGACTGAGCCAAACCGGAGGTGTAGTGGGCTACAGTGAGGATTTGGCGATTGAGAAGCGGCCAAAGATGCGGTGCAATTGGGCATCCAAAAGTCCAAGTTATTTCTTGCCGGTTCCTAATCTTTCTAAAGAGACTTTACGGGTACATTCTGCCTTCGTACAGTGGGCCCATTGGCGGTTGACTAGTACACGTTCTTTCCATCGACCGGACGTAGCGCCGTCACCAGATCGTGCGAGGTCTTAGGGACTTTCCAACCAGACGGGTTGAGTGAATGCGCCGTTTGTCGCGATGTCCCATACCTCCACCCGCACCCAACGTTGTCCACTCAAATCTGCGTCAATTCTCAGCGAGTCTTGTCCGAAGGCCTTCGTTGCCGACAGGTCGATTCTCTTACGCCGAATCTCTCGACCGTTTCCGCTGATAATCTCGGCATAGGCCAACGGGAACGTCCATTTAAGATCCAGCCGTACCTGTGACCGATCACCTTTCGGTAGCACTGCGATTTCACCACTCATCCGGCCATTGACGGTGAATTCGGGAATCAACACTTCGCCGGTGGTAACAAAGAACTGCCCCCTTCGGAGTGCATCGAGTATGGATTGCCAGCCATCCTTAAAACTGGGAATTTTATCCAAACGCAAGTAGTTCACATTCATGTGGCCAAACAACTCGTGGTCGGGTTCGATCTTAAAAACGTCGACTTCTCCGAGAACGTATTTTGGATCTCCCCAGTTTGACATGTCGTCCAACAGGTCAAGCACGCGCGCACCGAGACGTGGCTGCGACAGGTCGGCCGGCATGGCCTTCCAGGCAGCGCCGAGGAATCGGTCTGAAAGGAAGAACGGACGCTGACGATAGCGATCGGGAAAACCCGTCGATCCTTTGATTCGAGGGTGGGCCGTCCATGCCAGTCCCTGTTCGGCCCTTAACAGTCGTAAGACATCTGCCTCACCGCCAACATGATAGACCTTGCCGAGTTTCGCATGCTCGGTCACAAATGCCGTACCTGGCGGTCGGTTAAGCACCCAGTGAACCGGCTTTGGGAAAAAACTGATCCAGTGCCCGCCGAGATGGACGTTGGGTTCTTCGCCCGGCAAGAGCAAGAAACCCTCGTCGCTGAGCCGCTGACATTCGGCGTGCAGTACGTCGAGATGTCGCAGGCGTTCGACCGTCTTCATACGGGGTGTCCTACCGAAGTGAAACTCGGCTAAATGAACGATGTCGACTCCCATATCGCGCAAGACGCGGACGAAGCCGGGATTCTGGAGACGCGTAGGGATACGATACTCACCTCCGGAAGAAAGACGGGCCGTGATGTCCGAATTGGTATTCGCTTCTTTCTCCTGCGCGTTCATGACTTCGCGTGTGTGCTCCACGTGGAAGTGGCTCGCGAAGACAGTGTGTCCCTCTAGCGGAGAGAAGCGGTCGTTTCGGGTGAGTTGGGCGACATCCTTGAGTGTTTGCTCAGCCGAACTATCAGAGACATACAGGAAGAGCCCCAACGCCTGCTTTGTGCCGGGCATTGCGTTGAACCAGGGAACGTAACGATTGTCGCCACGTGGGTCGTGCCGAATACCGAAACCAAAAGGCAGAGCTTGCTTGCCGTATCCCGGCCCGATCCAGATATTGCGGAGATTATCCGAGAAGTCAAGGGGATAGAAGTAACGGTGCGGTGGCGGAAACAGAGCGACACAGCCGCGTTCGAATTCTCCGCAAATGGTTCGACCCCTCACGGCCAGTCGCCTGGCTGTCTTGATGGCGTCGACTCGTTCGGTTTTGAAATCGCCCAGTGGATCGTGCCAGGACATCTGCTTTGGAACTGTCTCTCGACAGACCAATCCAGTGTCGTAAAGATATGCGACTCCGTTTTTTTCGGTTCGCATCACCGCTTCCTGGAGGACGAAGGGGCTACCCGCATAAAATGTCCAACGAATCTCGCCGCGAAAGGATCCCGCCGAGACCGCGCCGATCGTCAACACCGCACGACTCGCCTTGCCGGAGGCAACAGCGCTCGTTTTTTCAATCCGAGCATTGAAGACTTCGTTCGGTTTTCTCTGCATGCGGTCGAAGAAAATCGTCCAGCCGCCTCGTTTCTCCAGATCTCGTTTTCCCACACGGAGCAAAACGACGGGATCAAGCGAATCCACAATTGACTCGAACGGCTTAGACAGACTTCTCGAAATCGCAATGGATCTAATCAAGGGTCGGTCAACTGCCAAATCCATTGTCAGCCGCCCTCGACTTTCGTCATTCAAAGGCCAAGTAACCAGGATTTGGGCATCATGTTGTTCGATCTCGATTGCACACGAACGATCATAATCGTCCACATTCAAGCTGACTTCTGAATCTGCTGCCATGCATCCGGAACGAAAGCATAGAGTGCCAACAACGATCAGAACAACACTCAACCGTATTCCTCTCTCAAGGTCGAAGCGCAAGAAGTTATTCATGGTGATGGCTCGCTCTTACTGAACTGCAATTCATCAAAGGGGATTTCGTGCACTTCAGCGTCCTGGGAGTCCTTGTCGATAATCCTCAGGATAAAACGCCTCGCCTGCCAGTCGATGTCGATGATACCGGCATTGAGTTGATCAACGGCCTTCCCGACTCGATAATGATTCTTCGCCAAAGGCCAGCTCTTGCTTGTATGGGTCAATCCGCTGCTGGTAAAGTCATAGAAGGGGTAAGAACCGATATTCCTTTTGGAAATCTCAGCGAAATGAACATCCCCTGACAAAGCCAGAGTGTTTTTTACCTGATGCTTTTTCAACAGCCCAAAAAGCCGCTGACGTTCATGGGGGTAGTGACCCCAATTTTCCATGCCTTTCTCATGCGCCAAAACCTGGATGCTGCTGACGATAATACGCACATCGGCAGGCACGGATAACTGCCGATCCAGCCATTGCCACTGCCGCTCACCCAGCAGAGTGAGTTCTGGATTCATCGTCGCTTCATACCACCCGACATAATCTGTCGTGTGGTCCCATTCGGTCTTCGGCAACTCATCGCGAAAATAGCGGCAATCGAGGACAATAATCTGTATCCGGCGGCCCACTGGTCCATAAAGGCGGGAGGTATAAAGTCCCGGTCTGCGGGAGCGCGGGCTTTGCTGACCCGGCTCAAAGAAATCGAGAAAAATCTTCTCTGACTGCTGCTTCTTCGGATAATGACGGCCGCCGTCATTAACGCCGTAATCGTGATCGTCCCAGATGGCCAATAATGGACACGAGCGGCGCAGGCTGGCAAAGCCTGGCGTTTCAGCCAGCTCCTGGTATTTCTCCTTCAGGAGATTCATATCTTCGGTATCACCATAAATATTGTCCCCCAGCATGAGGAAAAGGTCTGGTTGACGTTTCTCGATAGCCGAAAACATATTCTCAAGGTAATTGCGCGGTTTGCAGCAGGATCCAAAAGCGAGACGGTTGATTTCCTGTGGCGATTGAAAGTCACTCTGACTGGAGGAACAGCCGGCCGTCAGCAGTGCGAGACACATGAGGAGATTTTTTTTCATGCTTGAATTCCTATAGAGTGAATGAATTAGCAGTCACGCCTACCCTGTTGATGCCCCGTTACTCCACCGTGACCGCAATCACGAACGGCAACCATCTGTCATTTTTGAATTGAGATCGATGGAGCTGACTTCTCAATTCACCTTTGAAAACCCGAACCGGCAATCCATTCGGTGTCCTACCGCTCCACGCGAGGCTGCCATGAGTTATTTAGTCGACACCAAATTTAACCACATCTCCCAACTTCTCGCCAGTGGAAATCGAAACATTTCAGGCCGTTCCGTCCCCGTAATGGACGACATAGACTGCAATCTCTGAACCCATTCACGCGATGTTATCCGTGGCCCACCCGGCTGCTTGTAGGAAGTAAAGGCGCTCGCATTTCAAGGTGACTTTTATGCCTTTGGCATCTTCGGGAGATTATATCCAATAGATGTTTTAATATTGCCAGAAAGCTGGATCACACCCCGCACATCAAACGAAACGCAGCCAAAGTTTTTTCGCGTCCTTAGCAGGGATGCGACAATTGGAATTAACAAGCGGTTCAGATGCTTGCTAGGACTGAGAGATATATCGCTTATGCCTAGTCGGGACCCCTCTGTGATCCCATCGCCTTATTCTCCAGTTTAGATACCGGATTTAGACCCACTCACTGCGCAGCAGCTTGGCCGTTTGGCAGAAAGTTTTCCATGACCCACACTTCCGTTTTTGAGCCGCCGGCAGTGAACGCAATTTTGCGGCCATCTGCAGAAATGACCGGATGCCTGAGTCTGTCCATTTCTAGACCAAGGTCTTCCGGTTCGCCGCCTGCCACAGGAACCCGCCAAAGCGAACGCAGGTTTTGATTATTCGGGTTCGCTTTAACAAACAAGACATAGCGGCCATCTGGCGTCCAACACAGGGCGTTATCAAGTCCTTGAGTCAGGAGAATCTTTTCTATCGCCTCGGGACCGATGAGTTCCACCAAGCGGCGTGGTTCGCCTCCGCTGATTGGCATGACGCTGATTGTCCTGGTCACCGTGCCGGCTGCATCTCGATAAGTAACGCTGCGGACATTCTGTGTGCAGTCAGGCGAGAGGACCGCCGACGCCCAGCGTCTTCTACCCTTGATACTAATCTCCCGCTGGACTTGAATCTCCCGTTCGCCACCCGTTTCAAGGTCGTAATTTGTAAAGCTTTTTCTACCTGTACCCACATAGAAAGATTTTCCATCCGGATGCCAGGACCACCAAGGCCACGCGCTGGACCTATAGCCCAAGCCTTTTGTGATTAGGGTTGCTTGGCCGGAATCCACATCGATTCGGTATACGCCTTGCGCATATCTAAGGGCAAATATCGACCGACCGTCGAGCGACCAGAGTGGATTCATGAAAGGACCCGTGTCGGAATTGATTTCCCTTACGGTACCGTCTTGGGTGTCCCGAATGCCGATCAAACTGTCTTGGCCACCGCTGCTTGAAGTATAAGCGAGAAACCGACCGTCGGGCGACCAGGCCGGACACTTATTTCTTCCTTCAATAAGCGCAGCCTTGCGTGGTTTGCTCAGGATCTTTCCAGACGACGGATCGATGTCGGCGAAGTACACATCCCTCGTGGTGGTGTTCTTCTCGAAGAAAACTGCACCACTCCGAGTAAAACGAAGAGGCCAG
>JADFHU010000467.1 GCA_022567055.1 Planctomycetota bacterium | reverse complement strand
AATGAGTCTGCATTCGAGCGACTTATTCTCCCTCTGGACGGCGTCAGGCTCCATCGACCATCCTCGGATGGCCTGCTTCGCCTTCCTTGCCAGAGGCAAAAACGCTCGCTCTCGGTGCGACGATCATTTTGCGTAGGGGCTCTTAATTCGTCATCAAAGGAGGCTGACCCGTGGCATCCAGCACGTCACGCCACAGACTACCATCCGGATTGATGACGTTTCGCTCTGCTACGGCCATCTTCATAGGCACATGGACGAATCGATCGTGGATCAGGCTCACCAGCATCCCCGTCCGTCCGGTCATGGCCGCATGCACGGCATTCGTGCCGAGCCGGGCACAGTAGACCGAATCATTCGCGTTGGCCGGCGCACTACGAATGAGATAGCTGGGATCGATGTATTTGATGTTGACCTCCTGTTGCCGTTGTGCGAAGTGGCTCGCGATCTCAGCCTTGACGTAGAGACCGATGTCCGCCAGTTTCTTGTTGCCGGAGGCGTCGGTCCTTTCTAAGGCGTCGAGCAGAGGCTGTCCGGCCCCTTCGGCCAGAAGAATGACGGCGTGACCGCGAGATTGGAGTCGTTCCTCCAGGTGGTGACAGAGACCGTTGTCGCCCTTCAATGCGAAGGGGACCTCCGGAATCAAGCAGAAGTTCACGTCGTTGTTTGCCAGAGTCGTCTGCGCGGCGATGAAGCCCGACTGGCGGCCCATGACCTTTACAATCCCCACGCCGTCAATCGCGCCCGAGGCCTCCACATGCGCCCCGGCCACGGCCTCGGCAGCCAGCGAGACGGAGGTCTCGAAGCCAAAGGAACGCTGCACAAAACTGAGATCGTTGTCGATGGTCTTGGGGATGCCGATGACCACGGCCGCCCTGCTCCGCCGTTTCAACGCCTCGAAGAGGGCCAGCGCCCCTTTCTGCGTGCCGTCACCCCCGATGACGAAGAGCATATTGATCTTCTCTTCTTCCAAGCGATCCACCATAGCCGCGCTACGGTCCCCGTGGCCGCGCGAGGATCCCAATAGGGTCCCGCCGCGATGGTGAATACTGCGAACGACCTCCGGGGTCAGGGAGAGAGGTTCCAGATTGAACTCCTTCAATAGCCCGCGAAACCCATAACGAAAGCCGCTGATTCTCCGGATAGCGTAGCGGTGCCAGAGCGCCAACACGATCGCCCGAATTACGTCATTCAGACCGGGACAGAGTCCGCCACAGGTCACGATACCGGCAGCAACCTCTTCAGCCGCGAAGGCGATTTGGGCGCGCGGCCCTGCCACTTCGAGCAGCTCACACGCCTGGGGAGGCGCCGCCGTCCCTTCCAGATCGACATCGGCCCGGTAGATCACGCGTTGCGAGTCGGTGACAAAGTTGGCCTGGAAATCTCCCTGCTCATGGGAGAACTTCAGCGGTGATGGGTGCGTCGGTAGGTCTAAGCGCTCTATGGTAAAGTCCAATTGACTCACAGTCGAGTTCCTGTTCAGGTTGTGTTCGTTCTCGCGCTCGTACTCAGCGCAGCGGTACTCGTAATCGTACTCGGCTTTTTAGATTTTTGGTTTCGATTACGAGTACGAGTACGAGTACGACCCCTCCCCCTATACTCGATCTTCACACAGTTCGCAAATCGAAAGATCATCGACACTCCTTGCTTGAATCGGACCGCCCAAAATCGTACAATGGTGTCAGGCTATCGTGTCACAGCAATGATCCACTTATTGTAGCAAAGAGGAGCGTCTCATGAGCCACTGTAAAGCATGCTTTTTCAGAGTATCCATCACCGTCGTTCTTTTCGCATTGACACCCCTTGTTATTAGGGCAGAGGCGTTGGGGGAGAATCGCACTCGAGTCCTGGCTGAACGTGTGAAGGACATCGAAGATCTGGCGATCCTAGACCGGGCAAACGTAGAAAACCAACATCAAACCCAGTTGAGCGTCCTGCTCACCCAGCGGTGGCAGGGAGTGGAACGTCTGGTACAGACCTTTCCACTGATCGAGCGGATCCTATGGATAGAGCTTATCAGAGCACAGCAGGGACGGCACAACCCCGCGGGCGGGCTTGTGGACCTACCTGCACCGGGGTTCTGGAAGGAGAACAAGAGTATTCAGAGGGAGACAGGGGAGAGCTATTCTTTCACGGCCCTCAGCGAAATCCTGTTGGAGACGGACTCGCTGCGGGTGCTGACGGGAATCGTCACGAGTCCCTATCACCCCCTGTCGCTGCGGCGCAGGGCGGAGAAAATGATCGGTCAGATCCGGCCTTCCATTCAGGGGAAAATCCACCTTGACCAGGTAAAGGAGGCGAGATTGCGTCTCGTCGATCAATGGGAAGCCTATCGAAAGAAATGTGTCCTTGCCGGCGAGACCTCCGGCGACGATTCCAATGCGGATGCCAGCGAGATGAGTCTGGTGGCGATTGTCCGAAATGCCACCACCGGCTATGGCTGCTTCGTTCAAGGCAGCGACGATTTGCTTCATAGCGGCGATCGTGTTGGAGATGTCGCCATCGTAGACATCACGGAAGCCCAGGTCACCTTCGCGAGGAACGGCGACCGCTGGACAGACAGTATCGAGGACTGAAAACTCGCTCAGATTCGATGGCAAATGGAGATTGCATGACGAGGTCATTGGCGAGATTCTTAGCCCTAGTAGCCCTCCTGGCCTGGACCTGTATCGCGATGGCTCAGGAAACCTACGTCTTCGGGGAAGCACTCTATTCCGGATCAATCGGCACGCGAAGCTCGAGACGTTCGGCCGTGTTTACCGATCCCATCATGGCCCGATATGTGGCTGGAAACCTCACCGCCCCCCGCGCAGGCGAAGTCTCCGGAAAGAATTCGCGGGGGGAAGCTCTCCGCTGGGAACGAATCGAAGCAGACGAATCCGGCGCGTTCACAGGGCGGAGTTTGCGGGGCGGTTACCTCTACTCAGCCTACCAGCAGGAGCAATCCTACGCCTTTTGCGGGGTCGTCGCCAAGCAGACCATCCGATCGCGCCGACAGAGACGGCAAGAGGAAGCAATCAGCGAACGAAAAATCGAAATCACCACCGAAAACCTGAGGGTCTTCAGGATTGATCTGGAACACTGCCAGCACCTGCAAAAGCTCACTGTCGAAGTGGACGGGCAGCCCCTAGAGAACCTGCCCTGGCCCCAGCAAAATGAGCTCTGGTTGAAGCGCGAGGGCAAGCGATGGTCCCTCCTCGATGAACCGCCCCACCGCCGGGAAAGAACCCCGCCCGCTATGGCGGCTTCAAGGATGCCTTCCGCCACCGCGTGCTCTTTGTCACCTCCACCGCCGGCTGCCCGGAGGAAAACGAGTGGTCTTACCGTAAGGCCCGGTTTGACGCGGAGACCTTCTACTATCGCGGCAACGGCTCCATCGACATCATACCGGACCACGTCTTCACTCCGGAAGCCTTTCCCGATCGCTCGGTGATCCTCTATGGCAATGCTTCCACCAATCGGGCGTGGAAACAACTGCTGGACGACTGCCCGGTTCAGATTCGACGGGGCGAAGTCACCGTGGGCGACCGTAGCCTGGTGGGAGATGACCTCGGCGTCTATATGGTGCGTCCCCGCCCAGACAGCCATACTGCTTCGGTGGGTGTGGTGTCCGGCACGGGTCAGCAGGGATTCCGCGCCGTCACGCCAAACCGATACTTCGTCGCCGGCACCGGCTACCCCGATTTGATGATCATCTCAGCGGCAATGTACACCCAGGGTGTCCGCGGCGTCATCGCCGCCGGATACTTCGGCAACGATTGGAGTGTGGAAAAGGGTGACATCGTATGGCCCAAGGCGGGTGGTGAATCCGCCGAGCGATAGCCGAGGATCCCATGATGAATGCGACCACCTTGAAGCCCTTCCCAAGAATTCTTTCATCCATCCTGCTGTTCCTCTTGGCATGTTCCACCGCCCGGTCGGCCCCGGGACAACCGAATGTCGTTGTCATGTTGATTGACAACCACAGCTTCTTTGAACTCAGTGGCCATGGCCATCCGGTCGTGCGAACACCCCGGATAGATCAGTTTGCTGCAGAGGGGGTGAGCTTTTCAAACTTTCATGCACCCCCCTTTTGCTCTCCCAGCCGGGGCGCCTTGCTGACAGGACGTTACGCCCTGAGGGCCGGGATACACAATACCGTCGGAGGTGTGTCCATCTTGCACAGGGACGAGAAGACCTTGGCGGATCAGTAAAGAGATGCAGATAGATCCAAGGGCCAAACAGGCCGTCTTCGAACTCGATCTGAAACGCGGGACATATGACTTATCGGCAACATTCAGGCACCGTGCGGTATCGGGTCCTCCACAGGTCTGGGGCGCTTACTATGCGTATGTTGGCTACCTGGATTAGCGAATATCAGTAGGACTCAGAGCATCTGGAACTTATCCTGCTTCTTTGTTTGTTTGCCAGATTGCAAGAGAGGGGGTCGTGAGAATTAGCGTAACCAACGCGAGGGCGAACTTCACGCTCATGGTCTTCTTCTTCGATCTCGATGTCACGGACTGTCCTCCGACAGAATCGACCTTAGGTTTTCAAGCGACAAGTTACCCCCACTGAGCACGATGACCGTCTTGCGTCCGGCAAGTTGCTCTCTAAGTTTCAGGGCGGCCGCCAAGGAGACTGCCCCGGCCCCCTCGGCCAAATTATGGGTGTGTTCCAGCAGCAGGCGGATGGCCGCTCGAATCTCGCGATCGTCGACCAGCACGAAATCGTCCAGGTAGCGCCGCATGATGCGTTGGGTGTTCTCGAAGGGGACACGGGTGGCGACCCCGTCGGCGAAGGTCGTCACGCTCAAGCCGGCCATCGACAATCGCTACTCGCCGACTAACATCGTCACCCACGACGGGCTACAGGCTGATGCACAGACCGTCGAGAACGCCCAACAAATCATCGAGCAGGCCGTTGATGCCGAGGTCGTGGTCATTGATGAGATCCATTTCTTCGATCACGCCATTGTCGACGTTTGTCAGCAACTTGCGGGCCAGGGCAAGAAAGTCATCTGCACCGCACTCGACCGGGACATGTGGGGCGACGTCTTTCCCCACGTGGAACAAGTCAGCCGAATCTCCAATACCACCGTTCTGACCACCATGTGCAACGCCTGTGGCCGGCCGGCGACCCGGACCCAGCGGACCGCGCCTTTCGTGGACGGCAACCTCGTGGGCGGACCGCGATAGTTCGAGCCG
>JADFHU010000466.1 GCA_022567055.1 Planctomycetota bacterium | reverse complement strand
CTAACCTGCCACAGTTTATCTTGTTAAAAAACTTGATTGGTTTAAGGACATAGAGAACGGCCCGTGGCGACTGGGTTCTATTACAGATGAGATACGTATCAATGAGCCCATAGACGAGGCTCAATTCACCATGACAGTCCCGGAAGGATATCGGTGCCAGCCAACCCTAGAGGAAGCCATTCTCGGAGAAGGCTTGGGAATGGGCTGGTACAGGTTGGGAAATGCTCGTGTATGCAATGCCATAAGCTTTATTCTTGACGATGGCACGATTATTACCGCCTGGCACAGTGACGATTTGCAGGATGACCGCTATGTTGATCAGTCTCATTTGTTCAAAGACCTCATGCCGGGTGGCCCCTTGCCCAAGCTGCCTATGGTTATATTTGGGATCAGAACCGTCAGCATCGAGCCTTACACCGGCCCTGAGGTCCGCTACACAGGGTATCACTTGGCCCACACCCAGAAGGATGGCTGGTCCTATGAATGGGCTTTCTATGTACCTCACTCAGAACCCATTCCCAAGGGTACACAGTCTGTCATTTACAGGCAACTCTGTGCATTCAATCTAAAGGAACCGCAAGAATCCAGAGAAGGGAATCCTCTGCATAGGTACTGGATTGAGCCCTCTGAGTTTGATGTGTTTGTCAGAGGCGCCATGGCGGAACTGAGCGATGACGGCAAAGCGCCCGAGTATGTCACCTACGACTATGTACTCGAGTTATCAGAGCAGGCTCGCTCGATGCGGGTTCAATGATGGGCGAGGAAGCGGAACGAGAGACACTGCTTGATGACGCGGAGCGTTAACCCCGGCGTTGCATAAATTTCAGAGTATGCCTTCGGCATACGTAAGATTTTTTTTACGACAGAGAAATCAGAGGACACAGCCCGGCCTCCGGCCGGAACCAAAAACATTCCCTCTCGCGGAGACCGCTAAGGCGGCGGAGAAAAGAGTCAAGTCTGCTTCAATCTCTGCGGCCTCTGGGAGAGACTATTAACGCGTGATTTCCAAATTGCGGGAAAGGATCATGGCCGCATAATGCTCGCCACTTGTTTCTGAATGTCGCGGGTTATCTGCTTCATCGCCAGCACCGGTATTTCCAAACGATCACCCTTCCCATCGTGAATCACGATCACGGCATTCAGCGCACTGGGCATCTCAGCGGCGTTCAGGGTCACCTCTAGTTTGTACTTGCCCTCGTCGGTCATCCGAACAATTGCATCCAGACAGGATTCCTCGGGCGTCTCCACCAGGACGGTGGACCAAGCCGGCTCCACCACCTCCACCTCGATCGTCCTGGTAAGCGGTCCATTGTCCCGCACGACGTCAAAGAACGCCTCTTGCGGCGAAACGCGAACGCCCCGCTCCACCTCTATCACAAGTTGCACCTTAAGCGTGGGCCTTTCGCGGCGACCGGTCGTCACAAACAGAAAGGAGGTCAATTCTCCCCTGGGGGCATGGGGACTGATCCGAACGCCGAAGGAGACGTCGCCCTTCTCATCAGTCGTCGGGGCCGTCGCCTCGACATAGGGAGAACTCGTGACTGCCGTGCATGCAAGATCGGCCCCCTCTCCTTTTAGGATCTTGTACACTTCGCGGAGCACCTGCCCCGGTGCAACCCGCTCTGTGATCCTCCATATGCCTCCTCTGTTTGCCGAGGGCACCGACCGGTCCGGACGCCCGGTCAATTCACAGGCCACCAGGGGATAGGTCGGATGGTCCGTTTCGAAGGTGATCTCCTTCTCCAGAGGGCTATCATCGGTACGGATTCGTAACATCACCGCCACCGTCGACCCAGGCGCAATAACCTTTTGGTAAGGGTGAGAGACGGAGACCCCGCAGCAAGTCTGCACATGGGTAATGGTAACGGTCTCCTTGCCGCTGTTCTTCAACATGACAGGTCGCTCGATCTGATCCCAGGGCATAAAGGTCCCGATGTCCCCATCGGCGAAAACGAACTGCCCGGCTGGGCCGCGATTGCCGGCCCAACGGACCAGGCCGATAGACACGACAAACACTATCGCCACCCACCCGTATTTAGACACTAGCTGTCTCATGACTATCTCCTTTTCGCTGCTTCATCTCACCTTCGGTGAGGTCTATGATCCACCACAGAGAACACAGAGGTTCACAGAGAAAAGAAAGAGGACAACTGCGGCGATAGCTTCTCTGTGTCCTCTGAGTTCTCTGTGGTAAAAACACATTTCGTATGCCGAAGGCATATCCTGATATTTATGCAACGTTGGGGTTTAGATAACAATACTCCCATGGTGGTCCTGTTTTCTGGAGTACTTAATCACGAACTGCAGCCGCCAGCGCCCGTTTTCCGAGTCGAACCAGTAGCGGGCTACATAGGGACGCACCATGCCCCGGTGATTCTTCACCAAGACCTCCACATCGGCCATCAACACCGATCCCTCGCGCATGAGTTGATCGTCGATAGAGACCGGACCGGCCGTCTTCCTTTCGTAAGTGGACTTTCCCGTGGGCCTGTGCATCATGAGCCTGTTTGCCGGGCGCTCTATCTCCGCAGTCTCTGTGCGGAAGACCTTCATACGGGACCCCTCGGCGACCAGCCCCTTCCAGTTGGCTTCCCAGCTCGAAAAGTACCAGAGGAGTTGATCGAGGGGCTCCAGATCCATCCAATCGGCCTTCCCCTCCTTCTCGGCCAGCCCGCTGATCAAGTCGCGTCCCTGCGAAGTAAGCGTTTCGCCGGCATCGAAGAGATATTCAAACCAACGCCGACGATCCTCTGTGCCGTTGAGATAGAGCAGGGTCGCGATATCCTTCCGCAACTGCGCGATTTGGGAGACCGACAGCAGAGCCTCTCCTGCAACAGGGATCGAGTGAACAAAGGTCTCGACCTGGGCGTACTCGGAAAAATCAGTGGACATTTCGAGGACGTTCCACTGCAAGTCGAACACCTGATAGACGGTCTTGTCGATCGCCTTGCTCAGGTCCTCGACTTCCTGTATCCGCCTGAGGTCGTAGTCGAGACCCGGGCTCGGCAGGGTTCTTGTCTCGGTCCGCTCCTCTTGGCCGTGGAGATGCCTCTGTGAATCCGTCGACGCATCCCCGTCTGCTTGATGGCCTATCACCAAACGAAGACCTCCACTCATCAAAACGCCAAGCGGGAAACCCAAGAGAAGACAGCCGGCTACTCTAAAGAAAAGTCTGGTATTGATTGCTTTCATGGTTTAGCTCCCGATCCTCCCTGGAGAGGTCAAACCATGGCAGACCGCTGCCACGATTTGAACCTCTCCAATCGTTAAGGGAATTCGATTGCTACCAAGGGTTTATGCATGTGCCGTCCGATTCACATCCCTCATCATCCTCACAGAGGTTGCAAGTATAAGGATCCGGACCGCTACAGCAGGCATTGTCGTCGGGGCAATTGATGTTTGCGTTAGGGGGACCGCAATCGCCTGCCCAGACAGTACAAACCCCCCCATAAGCCGCGGCTACGATAAGCAGAATTGACATCGTTCTCTGGAGACCTTTTTTAGCTCTTTCCATCGTAATGCTCCTTTCTAAACCAACCGTATTCTTCAACTGCAGGTACACGTGCACCTGGCAGCGGTGAGCGAGTGGGCGACCAATCTCAACCCGGGTGCTTTACGGCGTAGACGTCCCAACGTCAGAGAGGCGGGACACCTCTTGTCTGCTTCTTAGAAAGCGTTCTAATTCTCTCGCAGCCTCTCCTCGCTGCAGTGCATCCTGCTCTTGCCCGCCTCTGTCCGTCCCCTTCCGCAAAGCCGAAAGGGCCTCCTTGCAGAAGGCTACGGTTTCTGCCTCCAGCTCAGGAATCGCGCCCGCCTGCCGAGTAATCAGGGATGCACTACACGGCGTGGCCTTCATCGCAAAAGCGGATCGAGCATGGTCAAGTCCCTGTCTACGCGCATCTTCCGTCGTTCCACGACGCAAGTGATAGCGGGCAAGCGTGAGTTCCCTGGCAAATTCATTCGCATATCGTGTCCGACCCGTCGGGATACCCTCCACCAGCCGCTGTCCCCAGGGCGTTTTTTCATCGACGAAGAGACGATGTTTACCGTCGAGATAGACGAGACGCCAGTCCGGATGTGTGTCGAGAGCCCGAGTAATATGTCTCGTCTCTGGCGACATGGGCAGCAAGGCGAGAGTCACGCCGTGGCCGCGCAGACGCGAGACCGCCCAGTCGCCAATCTCTTGCCAACGGCGTTCTTTGGAGTCCGGCCCCAGCAGACCCTTTTCAGGCAGAATGGGCCTACAGTCCATGAGGTCTGTCCACTCCCTGCGCCAGGAAGGATCGTACGCCGCTTGAGCGCGACCATCGATGAAGAGTTCCACATCGGCCTTACCCGTTCCCGAACTGAGTCCCTGTGCCCAGGCGATGTAACCTCCCTCGCGCCAGACATTGAACATTTTCCCATTGATCCCATTCTCACGCAGGAAGGCACAGGCACCGATGGGCATGGTATGGGCACTCAACATCCGCTCGAACACGGTTTGCCCGCCCGACTGATGGGAGAGCGGTAGCACAAACTGGCGCCCAAACGCGTAGGCAGAACTCACGCCGAAGCACAAGACATAGACAATGCTCAGCCGAGACAGTATTCTGGTCCACGAGTTGATTCTGCGTGCGGCCAACATGTCCATCACGCGACCCTTCCCAGGCAAATCCGAAAAGGCCCGGACCGCCTGTTGCAGATAGAGAGCAAAGAGAGGGCATGACACGAAGGCAGCGATGGCGATAAATCGCCGGGAAGAGACGGCCATGTAGATGGTCATGACTGCAATGACCAGCAGACGCGGGTCGATCCGAATCGAACCCGCTCTTTCATCGCCGGCCTCCGGGTCCATTTCTCTCCTTTTAGCGCCGGCGATGGTTTTCACGACGAGCAGGGCTACAAACACCAGAAGACTTACCAGTAACATCGCGAAGAAGGGCCCGAGTGGTCCGTAGGGACTCTCTTCCCACACCGATTTCCACTCATTGATCTCCCGCCAATAGGAGGCATTCTCACCGAGGCTGATCTCGAAGATGTGGGTCACATTGGTCAGGTGGAAGGGATTGAAGAGCAGCATCGCCAAGAACGCAAGGACCGAGGCTCCCAGGAAATGCCAGATAACACCTGGTTTTAGGAGATGCGTATGCCGGCCGAGAAAGACGCCCAACCCGGGTTGCCGTGCCAGGACAGCCATGGCAGCA
>JADFHU010000465.1 GCA_022567055.1 Planctomycetota bacterium | reverse complement strand
GGGCCCGATCTCACTAAATAGTTTTCCAACGACGGTCCCCTTCTTGACCAAACTGCCATCTTCTTCAACGAGAAGCGCCCGATTGCCAAGCAGGGAGATCGCGCGACGTCGATGATGAAGAGACCCCTTCTTGGCCAAAGTGATGAGCTTTTCAGCGAAGGACTTTACCTCTTTCGCCTTTTGTATGGTTGTCGAGATGGTTTCGTGCTCAAAGAGCGAAGCCACGATGTTTCGGCGCAACGCCAATCGATGCTCACTGGTTCGACTCAGTCTTCGCCCTGCTACTCTATGACGCATGTGTCTATAAACCTCAATTATTCGGCTTTAGGGACCCGGCTATCACACGGTCCATGCTTTACACGTGGAGATCAGACATTCCCAGCGTTAAACCGATGTCGCCGAGCTTCCTCTTGATTTCGCGTAGCGACGTCTTACCGAAGCTTCTTATCTTCAGCAGTTCCGGCTCACTCAACCGAACCAGTTCACCAACCGTCTCCATTTCTTCAGACTCGAGACAGTTGCTGGCACGCACTGAGAGTTCTAATTCCTGAATGGGTGTTGCAAGTTTCCTGGCCAACTCTTCGTCGATGGGTTGAGCTTCGCCTAGGTCCTCGATCCCCGGCCCGTCCACGGTGGCCTGTCCCAAATAGTTATACTGTACAAAGGGATTCACATGTTTCCGGAGTATCTTGGCGGCTTCAACCAAGGCCATGTCGGGCGTCACCGTGCCATCCGTCCAGATTTCCAGCGTCAAGAAGTCGTAGTTGGTTTTCTGACCCACCCGAGTGTCCTCGGTAGAGTAGCGCACACGGAGGACAGGCGAATAGACGGCATCCAGTTCGATTCGCCCCACTTCCTGATCAAATCGGTCGGCAACCGCGATACGTTCGGACGCGGGCACATAACCCCGGCCATTACTCACGACCATTTCCATTTCAAAATCGATGTCTTCTGTCAGGGTCGCCAAGACCGTATCCGGATTGATCACTTCAATCGCTGGATCCGCCACGATATCGAGTGCCGTCACCACACCCACCTTGTTCGCGGCCACTTTCATCGTCTTGGGCTCATCGCCCTGGAGACGCACGACCAGTCCTTTGATATTCAAGATCAGGTCCGTGGCATCTTCCATCACACCCTTCATCGAGGTAAACTCATGGTCCACACCTTGGATCTTGACACTCGTGACGGCGCTGCCCTCCAAAGAGGAAAGCAAGACGCGTCTTAGACTGTTTCCAATCGTGGTACCAAAACCTCTTTCAAACGGCTCAACAAAAAAGCGGCCATACTTGTCACTTGATACCTTCGTATCACGCTCAACACGCGTTGGCAACTCCAAACCACGCCAGGTAACTCGCATATAGGCCTCCGAATCAATTCCTATCTGTTTCGACCACACAGCGTCCATTGTATCTACCCGCTGCGCGGCTTTGTTTAAGTGACTAGCTAGCGTCCTGCCGGTACACTACCGGGAACAAAACTCGACGACCAACTGCTCCTCGACAGGGATTTGGATGTCATCCCGGGTAGGCAATGCTACTACAGTCGCTTCGAAATTGGCACGATCCAACTGCAGCCATTCCTGAGTCGTAAAGTTAGGATTAGCATCCAGTTGCAGCTTGATATAATTCTTGCTCTTATCCGATTGTTTGAGGGTGATCTTGTCGCCAGTTCGCACGCTGAAACTGCTCACATTGACTTTTCGACCATTGACCTTGATATGGCCATGCGTGATCAGCATGCGCGCCGCCTTTCGAGACGCTGCGAAACTCAACTTGTAGATGATGTTGTCGAGCCGTCTCTCCAGCAACTGGAGTAACACCTCACCGGTGTTTCCCTTGGTGCTCTCGGCTTTACGAAAGCATCGCATGAAGGCGCCTTCAAGAATGCCGTAGTAACGCTTCACTTTTTGCTTTTCACGAAGCCGGATCCCATACTCACTGGGCCTCGGTCGGCGCCAACCATGCATTCCGGGCGCAAGATTGCGTTGCCGCTTCTCGATTTGACATTTAGCCGTGTCGCATTTCACACCTTTGAGGAACAACTTCATTCCCTCACGCCGACATATTCGACAGGCCGGACCAAGATAACGTCCCATTTAATCACTATCTCCAAAAAAGGATCCTACGTGGTTCATACTCTTCTTCGCTTTGCCGGGCGACAACCGTTGTGGGGCAAAGGGGTCACATCTTCAATAGACGAGATGCGTAAGCCGGCTGCCTGCAGGGCTGATATAGCCGGTTCTCGACCGGCTCCGGGCCCCTTGACCCTGATCTCGACTTCTCGAACACCATTTCTCTTGGCAGCACTCGCACAACGCTGTGCTGACTGTTGCGCCGCAAACGGCGTGCTCTTGCGAGACCCCTTGAACCCAACACAGCCAGACGATCCGCAACAAATCGTGTCACCCTCCATGTCCGTAATGGTGATCAAGGTGTTGTTGAAGCTAGCCTTGATGTGAACGATGGCGCGGGCGACGTTCTTTCTCGGTTTTTTCTTTTGACTCTTTGCCATGTTTTTCCTTCAGCACCTGTTAACAATCAATGCCCCTTGACACTCTTTTTGCCCGCGACGGTCTTGCGAGGCCCTTTACGCGTTCGGGCATTGCTCTGAGTGCACTGACCTCGGACGGGCAGGCCCCGTCGATGCCGGATCCCTCGGTAGCAGGCAATATCCTTGAGACGGCTAATATTCTGAGCGACCTGTCTGCGCAGCTGTCCCCCCACGATATAGCTGCGGTCGATGATCTGGGTGATGCGACTCAGTTCATCCTCAGTGAGCTGCTCCGCCTTGACCGTGCCGTCAATCTTGGCCTCTTTGAGGATTTCGCCCGCGGAAAAGCGACCAATTCCCGGGATATAGGTCAACGAAATCCATATCTGTTTTTTTTCAGGGATGTCATTACCGACGATACGTGGCATATGGGCTCCTTAAACGCTTTGCTTTGGGGCCTAACGACCCGACACGTAGGGGATCGACCTTAACCTTAGTTATCCTTGCCGCTGTTTGTGGCGGGGATTGGTACAGATGACCCGAACAACGCCCCTGCGGCGTATCACTTTGCACTGTTCACAGATTCGTTTTACTGAGCTTCTTACCTTCATGATCACATTCCTGACATCAAAACAAAATGCCTGTTTGTTAAGCTTGACCCTCAGTGACGAAGGACGATGCGGCCCCGGGTCAAATCATAGGGCGACATTTCGACGGTGACGGTATCGCCTGCCAAGATACGAATGAAGTGCATACGCATCTTGCCGGAGACATGGGCAACGATCCTGTGTCCATTTTCGAGTTCAACCTTGAATACCGCATTTGGCAAGGCATCGGTCACTTTGGCCTGCAGTCGTATTGCTTCTTTTTTCGCCATGTCGTCGTCACTCTAGCCTGCGCTCGTTCTCTGCTGCCAGGCCGCCTTGTCCAATATAGTCGTCGTCCACACGTTCGATCGCGCTAGTCGGGAAGCGTCAAAACCTCGCAACCGGACCCGGTCATCGCGACCGTATGTTCAAAATGAGCCGAAGAACGCTTGTCGGCCGTCACCACAGTCCAACCGTTGGACAGGGTTTTGACCGACGCGGTGCCCGCATTCAGCATCGGTTCGATGGCCAGAACCAAACCTTCGGCAAGCATGATGTCATTGTTCAACAATTCACGATTCACATAATTCGGCACACGTGGGTCCTCGTGCATTTGAGTCCCAATGCCGTGGCCCACAAAGTCTTTGACAACACCCAAACCAGCCTCTTTGGCACGCCGCTCCATTTTTGCGGCAACCTGACTCCATAAAACACCAGGCCTGCATTCGGCAATTGCGATTTCGAGAACCTCTTCCGTCACATCCATCAGATGCCGATTCTCGTCAGACACCTTGCCAATCGCCAGGGTCCGGGCCGAATCGCCGCAATAGCCGTTCAGCTCAATGCCGTAGTCCACGCTCAGCACATCGCCCTCTTTGAGGATCGTTTTGTCTGAGGGTATTCCGTGAACGACTTCATCGTTCACGGAGGCACAGATCGCCCCGGGAAAGGGAACTCTGGCGTGCGGACTGCGGACGCCCTTAAACAGCGCCACGCTGCCAGCTTCCTTCGCCATTCTCGCGGCCACTCGATCCAACTCACCTGTGCTGATCCCTGGCTGTGCCAGCTCTTTCAGTTTTCGATGAACGTTGCCAACAACACTTCCAGCCTTCCGCATGAGTTCGATTTCACGTCGACTGCGAAGCGTTATGGCCATCTTTCTCCTTAAATTCTATCCTGTCTATGTGAATGTCCATAAAGACACATGTCAGACGGTCTGAGAGTCACTCATTCCTGCCAAAATCTCTCGTATTTCCGCATCCACCGTGTCGGCGTCTCCATCGGCTTGAACGTCAAAAACGCGTACTCCACTGTTCTTGTAATACTGAACCACAGGCTTCGTTTGCTGGTGATACGTTTCCAAGCGTTTCTCGACGACTTCCAATTGGTCGTCACTGCGCTGAATCAACTCCTCCCCATCGTGGTCACAGATGCCCTCAACCTGCGGTTTCAAACTGGTCAGATGATAGACGGCCCCGCATTTGGGACAACTAAGGCGGCCGCTCATGCGGTCATAGATGACATCGTCACGCACCTCTAAATTGAGGACAACGTCCAACGCTTGGCCACTCGCAGCCAGGGCCGCGTCAAGCTCTGCCCCTTGGTTGACTGTTCTCGGGAACCCATCCAGGACAAACCCGTCCGTGGCCAGATCCTCTATGGCCTTCACCATCATCTCAACGATAAGCTCGTCCGGTACCAAGCCACCAGAATCCATATACCCTTGCGCTTTTTTGCCTAGGTCACTGCCCTCTGACCTCTCCCGTCGCAGGATATCACCGCTGGACAGATGCGCTAGAGAATAAGCGGACAAGATGCGCTTGCATTGAGTCCCCTTGCCGGCCCCAGGCGCTCCGAGTAGCACGATTCTCATCCGCCGGTTCCTCCTTTAATTCGCCCGGAACCGCTAAAGCCTTCGTAGCTGCGCATGAGCAGACCGGCTTCAACCTTTTGTACCAAGTCCAGTGAGACGCTGACGACAATCAGCAGGCCCGTTCCCCCCAGAAACGTCGAGACACGCCAGTCAATGTTCATAGACACGCCGATGACTGTCGGCACGACAGCGATGAGTGCCAGAAAGCTGGCACCGAAATAGGTGATCCGCATCATCACCATT
>JADFHU010000464.1 GCA_022567055.1 Planctomycetota bacterium | reverse complement strand
GCCGAGCGTCAACACCTTGACATCAAGGGCCTTGTTGTCGGTGAGTCCGGCGTCGGATGCGATTCCCGTCGAGACTTTGAACCCTCCCGTGGCTTTGAATCCAATGGCCTCGGTGTAGAATTTAATCGAGGCGTCGATATCACTGACGACACAGCCAATATCGATGGTGGGTTTGGTGAATTCACTTTCCCCCTGGAGGTGATGATCGGAGAATGCATGCGATGAAAAGAGGACGGCGAAAAGCGTGATTAGAGCAACTCGTGTTTTCATGGGTCTTTCTCCTTTGGGGTTTCTGTGGCGTTTTTTAGCGACATCTTTGTCATGCAATCACTGTCTTCAAATCCCGCCCTCCGGTCTGAACTTGGCCGGTGAGCCGGGGGCTCGAGCGAGTTCGACCCGCAGGCCGGTCGTTCCGCGCTGGGAACGGTCTACCGAAAAGGTGAAGGTCCTTCGGCCGTGCCTCAGTTCAATCGGCGCGGCCAAATCCGAAACCTCCCGCCCGTCGACCCAAAGCCGCAGACCCCTGGTATCGTTCAGCAGCAACTTCACGGCACCCGCGGCCTGGACAGTAACAAAACCGCGGGCGAAGACCACCGCCCCGCCGTCTAGATCTTGCAGCGGCAGCGTGCCGTTGACCAGGCTGTAAGCGGGCATCCAGGACGTCTCCTCCCGGGGAATCGAGGTTGATTGTGCCGCCGTAACGAAGCGCCATTTGCGGATGACGGGGCTTTCGTCATTCGCATAGGGGCCCGGACGGCCCAGCAGCGACAAAAACCTGGCGAGATCAAGAAACTCCTGCCGGTCCTGCAGTTGGTCCGCCAGACTCGCCGGCATGAGGGACGGCATGGACCTCATCCTCTTGATCGCGCTGGTGGGAATCCGGATGTCGTTCCCGGCCTCGGTCGAATCCCGGATCACGATCTCCTTTTCGCTCTTGAAGGTGATCACCCCGATATGCACCGTGCCGTCACGCGTGGTGATCATCATGTTCTCATAGTGTTCCGCGATGGACTTGTTCGGCTCCAGAATTGCTTCCACCACGTTCTCCGTGGGCGCCGCGGCGCCCACCGCGACGAGGTTGGGCCCGATCGCCGGGCCCACGGGGCCAATTCCGTGGCAGATGGCACAGGCCAAGGTCTGACGGCGGAAAATTCTCTCGCCCCGCGCCGGATCGCCGAGGTCCTCCACGGCAGCAGTGAGATCCTGCCGCTTCTCTTTGATCAGGGCGGCGCTCAAGGATGTCGTCCCTCCGCTTTGGAAGTGTTTTGCCAGAGAGGACGGAAGCTGGCCGGTCCGCCGGTGATAATCAGCCACGCCTTCTAGAACGGATGGATGTGGCGTTGTCCATACGAGTGCATTTGACAAGGCGCCGGCCCCCTTGTCCCGTTGCACGAACTCCCTCACCAAGGCCACCGGGTCCGCCGTTCCGGGATCTTCGCTTAGCAATGCCGCCGCCGTTGACGCCGCTTCCTCCAAGTCGGCTTTGATCAGGCCATGCACCGCAAGGTAGCGGCTTGCGAGGTCGCCGTTCGCAGCGAGTTCCATCAATTCCTTCACAAACTCGGGCCGACCCAGGTCCCCCAGCGCCACCGCCGCGGCTTGGCGGACTTCAACAGTTCGATCGCGGTCATGGAGCAGCGCCACCAAATCCGGACCCGCCTCTTGAACTTTCCAGATGCCCAGATTCGCCGCCGCGGCGACTGCAATCGCATCGTCTCGATTGGCAAGGTGCCGCAGCAGGGTAGCGCTCTTTCGACCCAAAGACAGGTCGCCTCTTCGTCCCACCTGCTGCAGGGCATCGAACAACGCCACCGTGAATTCGCGCGATTCGTGGGCATCCCGCTTTGCCAGCGCCCCCAGCACCAGGCGCACCTGTTTCGCATTCCCGGCTGTCACCAACTGCGCCTTGATCTCGGCGATCTCGGTGGGGCCGTGTGTCTTCTTCTTCAGGAAGGCAGCGAGACGCTGGTCAAACCCCGCCCCTACCTGGCGCTCGGCGAACTCCCGGTGGGCTGCCTTGCGGAACTCCAGCCTACCCGCTTCCAGTGCGGGCCGCCAATAGGGCTCTAGAGCCTTCACCGTCTGCGGGAGGGCGGCGTCGATAAATCGATCGCGTTTGGAATCGAGCGCGGTCAGCGCCGCCGGGAAAGCCTCGGCCCGAGGAATGAACCCGGCGGAAAGAATCGCTTCCATGCGCACACGGGGAAAGGGATCACCGGCCGCCTTTGCGATCATCGCCACCGGATCGGAGAGTCGGCCATGCCAATAGCGCATGACCCGCGCCCCGGCGGCGCGGGCACGGCCGTCCTGCGCCGCCATGACCCGCTTGAGAATTCCTTCGCTGGGCCGTTCCACATTCTGGCAGGTCCACATGGCCTCGACGAGATGATGATCGTAGTCCGCTTCGTCGGGGTTCAGATGCTCGACCCACGCGTGCACTGCCTGCGAAACCTGGTCGTGATCCCGTTCACTCAACTCGAGCCGCGCCTGGTGCCGGATCCAGGCTTCGGGACTTTTCAACCAATCCAACAGATCCGGGATCGGCGCGCCGACCAACTGAGGCCTTTGCACGAGCGGCCGATTCTTCGCCGTAATCCGCCACACGCGGCCGTGCTCATGATCGCGTCGCGGGTCGCGGAAGTTGTGTCCGGCATGGTTGATGATCGAGTTGTACCAATCCGCCACATAGACGGCGCCGTCCGGGCCGATCTTACAGTCCACCGGACGGAAGTTCGGGTGCCGCGAGGCGATGAGCGGCGGCAGAACGTTGGCGCTAAAGCCCGCCCCGTCCTCCATGAACTCATAACGAATGACGGTGCGGCTCTTGAAACGGCAGGTCAGAAGCTGACCGCGAATATCCTCCGGCAGGTGTGTTCCGGAGGCCAGGTCTCCGCCGCACTGCTTCTCCGTCTTGATCAACAGCGCCAGCCGAACTTTCTCGCCGCTATTCCCTGTCGATGGCGAGAGGTAACTAATACGCGGATTGTCGACAAAAAACGACTGCCCCCAGCGATCAAAGACGTGACCCCAGGGATTGCCCACGCCAATCTTGGCGAAGACACGCAGCGCCTGCGTACGCGGATTGTATTGGTAAACGCCACCATTGTAGTTCCGGACCACGCCATACTGGGTTTCAACCTGGCTGTGCAGAAAGATACCCTCCTGAAAATAGAGCCATCCCCCGGGTCCGCGACGCCAGGCGCTGATAGAGTGGTGGCTGTCCGCGATTCCAAACCCGGTTAACGCCAACTCTTTCACATCGGCGACGTCGTCACCATCGGTGTCCTTCAGAAAAAAAACATCGGGGGTCTGCGCCACATAGCAGCCGCCATTTGCGAGTTCAAGGCCGGTCGGCATGTAGAGTCCTGCAGCGAAGACGATCGACTTGTCGGCCTGCCCATCCCCGTCGGTGTCTTCCAGGATGATGATCTTGTCGTTCGCCACCTCGCCGGGTTTGAGTTGCGGATAGGCCCAGGAACAGGCGACCCATAGACGGCCGCGCGAGTCCCACACCATATGGACCGGATTCGCCAACATCGGCTCCGCAGCAAACAGGTTCACTTCGTAGCCCGGCAACAGCGTGAAGTTGGCCTGTTCCACGGCCGGGTCGTGATTCGTCATCAGGCTCAGATCGGCATTTTTGAGATTGGCGGTCCTGATACCGCTCGCATCCTGCGCGAACGCACTGGCCCAGGTCATCAGTGTCAAGCTAAAGAAGAGAATCGTTCGTTTCATATGGACTCTTTACAGTTAGGATCTCGCTATCCGTTCACCGATCATTTTGAGCAAAAACGAACCGCAGAATATCGAACAAGGAATGTCCAATGATGAAGTTAACCGGCCTTCGACATTCTGCGGTTCCTCATTCGATATTCTGCGGTTCAAAAACACGATTGTCGTCACTTGTCAATCCCTATACTCCGTAAACGGATCCGGATTTCGAATCAAACGCCACTCACGGGTCTCAAGGCGGATGCCGGCCCGCAGGGCTTCGTCCTTCCGCTGGGCCAGCCGGTTAAACGCAATCACCTCGCTGGGCAAGGCCTGACCACTGCGGGACTTCTTCCGCTCCCCCACGATGTGCACCTGGTTGAGCGCCTTCCAACTGTAGGTGAACTGGAGGTTCTTGTCGTTGACTGCCTGGCGATAGGCCTCCGCGCTTCTATGCGCGGGCGAGGCATCAATCGCGACCCCTTGGGCCCATTTCCGGTGAGTCGCCGCAACCACCGGCTCTCCGTCAACCGTGAGCAGATAGTCGCCGGGCGAGAGCCCCTCCACGACCATGGTGTCGCGATTCCCGGCGAGATAGTCATGGACCCTTCCTTTGGTGGGCGGCGCCAAACTCGGCCAGTTCTTCTCCTGCACCGTAAAGCGCAGCCCGCCGGCGTCCCCCTCCACGGACGAGATCTTCACGCCCCAGCCATCCGCCGTCTTCGCTCTTGCGTCGATGCGAAGGCGCCATGGTGCCTCCCCGGGAACGAGGCCATCGGCCAGCGCCCGACTCATCGCCCAATAACCATATGAATTCGGGTTGATGCCGTTCCTCGTGAACCTTGGCGCCGTGTCGTCATCCAATAGACAGAGGGCCGCGTCATAGAGATTCACAAAGGGAATCTGATGCTCGGCCGCCACTTCCCCCATCACTTCGGTGTAGGCCGCCAATTCCCGGTTTCGCCGTTTCCACCCCGGAGTCAGATTCCCGAGATCTTCGCCGGCAATCGGAGAGACCAGGATCAGACGCACTGCCGAATGGCCGTTGTATGTCTTGCCGCGCTGCGAGGCAATGAAGGCTTCGAGATCCTGGCAAAAATCCGCAAGCCCCTCTGGGCCCGCAAACGACTCGCCCATCCCAAAGCAGGCGATGAGAACGTCGGTCTGGTGGGCCCTGAGGGTCGATTCCTCGCTGGGGAAATGCGTAGGCCTGTCGCGGGCCGTCAGCATGTCCCCGCCCCAGCCCAGGTTACGGATCGACACCGCCTTTCCCCGCATGCCCTGAATGCTGCGCTGCAACAGCAGCGTCTCAAGGTAGCCGTGCACACGCAGTTGGTCGGCAAAGGTGTTGCCGACAATCGCAATGCGGTCGCCGGGACGGATAGGGGAATCGCTCGTTGTAACGCCGGACGCAGTACCCACTGCCAGGGCTATAACCGCTACAAGGCTGTGTCGGAAAACTCGATCTGGCTTCGAGCGGCCCTTTTTAC
>JADFHU010000463.1 GCA_022567055.1 Planctomycetota bacterium | reverse complement strand
GGTAGAAAAAGGGGCATTAACGTCTGCCTAAGTTCACATGCGATTGCCCTTCTCCGCTCAGAGAAAATAGAAATATATCACCGCTATAACGGTAACATATAGTGGTTACCTTCTATATTCCGACATAATATCACATTCCTGGACAATATTACCGGAAAGACAGTAAATAATCCCACTCTAATTTGACGATACACCATTTATACCAGTATATTACCGCTAAAACGGTAACTATGGACAGTGTCTATGGAACCACAGCATGTACAGGACATCGGCGCGGTCATCCGCTTCCACCGCAAGCAGAGCGGCCTGAGCCAGCGCGGCCTCGCCGACATGGCGGGCGTGGGCAAGACCGCAGTCTTCGACCTCGAAAAGGGCAAGACCTCCGTCCGCCTCGATACCCTGACCAAGGTCTGCCGTGTGCTCAACATTCGTCTGCTTCTCGATAGCCCATTGATGGAGCAGTGGCAGGCGCAACAACAGGGCGACTCCCAAGGCAACGGAGAGGGCGACACATGAGGCAGGCGCGGGTCTATGTGCATGGGACCTTCGCAGGCACGCTGCTGGAGGAACGGCCGGCAGGGGATTGCCTGTTCCGCTATGACGAAGACTATGACGGGCCACCCGTCTCTTTAACCCTTCCCCTCGCTCCACGCGAACATCGATTTGCTGGACTCCCCGCATTCTTTGAAGGGCTCCTGCCGGAGGGAGACATGCTAGAAGGCTTGCTGCGTCAGAACAAGATCGACCGAACCGACGCCTTCGCGCAGTTGATCGCGGTGGGCAAAGACACCGTCGGCGCCGTCACCATAGAAGCTGCCACCGCATGAATCGCTGTCCAATCACGCTGGGAGAATGCTCCGAAGGCCGCTACAGCCAGGCGGGCCTCCGCCTCTTGTCGCCCCGTTTGAGGGACCTGAAGGATTTTCCCTACAGCGCCGAACAACAGCGACAGGAGGCGGTCCTGCGGGCCGGAAAGATCTCGGTGCAGGGCATCCAACCCAAGCTGAGCACGGTTCTCAATGTCACACAAGAGACCTTCAGCCTGAGTGACCGACGCGCACGCTACATCATCAAGCCGCAGCACGCCATCTATCCTCATCTCCCTGAGAACGAGGCCCTGACCATGCATCTGGCTCAGGCAGCCGGCATTGAGGTCCCCCTGCATGGCCTGGTCTATTCCCAGGATGGGAGTCTCTCCTACTTTGTCCGGCGCTTTGACCGGGTGGGACACAACCGGAAGTTGGCCGTCGAAGACTTCGCCCAGTTGAGCCAACGGACACGGGACACCAAGTACGACTCCAGCATGGAGCGGCTGGTACTCATCCTCGATCGCCACTGCACCTTTCCCGCCGTGGAAAAGGTCGAACTGCTGCGACGAAGCCTGTTCAACTTTCTCACCGGCAACGAGGACATGCATCTGAAGAACTTCTCCTTGATTACCCGCAATGGCAAGATCGAACTCTCGCCCGCCTACGACCTCATCAACACAACGATCGCGTTTCAAGCATTGGGTAAACCATTGAGCGAAATCGAAGAAGTGGCTCTGCCCCTGAAGGGCAACAAGAAAAGCCTGAGCGCCCAAGCCTGGCTTCGTTACTATGCCCAAGAGCGTTTGGAATTGACCGACAAAACGCTGGAGAACGTGTTACGGGGGCTTCAGCGTTCACTGGCCGGCTGGCAGGAGACCATTGGTGTCAGTTTCCTGGCGGAGGAGGAGAAGGCCCTTTATCATGACCTGCTGCGCGAACGCGCAACCAGACTGGGATTAGGATGACAACGTATGGACTGCGACTGTTCACCCCAACGTTGCATAAGTATCTGCATGTTAGCGGTTTAGCGAACACACCATTGTGGCCGTCTTTTGTGGGAAAGGGGGAGTTTTGAGTTCGTCCTGTGGGTGTTGGCGGTAAAAGCATATAATAACGTGTTCACCGCTAGATCGATGCCAAAGCAGAGAGAACAACATGCGTTGCAGAAAGTCGTTGCCGATAATTGCTGGATTGATGCTGACGATATCGGTCATGGTGGTGTACCGTGTCCCTGCAGCTTCGTCGGAACCAACTGCGACCTTTCCGTCAAATCTTGTGCCGGTCGCAAGACGGCCTGCGACGCCGGCCCCTTCCCATACCGCACGGCCCCAGGCGGAACATCGCATTGCTGTGCGCCAGGTGGACGGTCAGGGAGAGTTTTACGACAAACAGAGTGGAGAGAAATTCACCCCGCGCGGGGTGAACTACGTTTTTGTCCCAGTAGGGGACACGTACACGAACATACTGCTGCATGTTGGTACATACGACCCTCAGCGCACGCGTGACGATTTTACTCACCTGGGGAGCCTGGGTTACAACAGTGTGCGCGTTTTCCTCGATCACTGCAACTGGGGACCGGGCTGCATTGCCAACGTGAACGAGCCGGGGCTTAATCCAGCCTATCTGGACAACATCGCGGACATGATGCAGGCAGCCAGAGAGGCCAGTGTCTATCTCCTCTTTACGTCCAATGATTTGCCCGATGCCGGTGGCTATGCGGACGAAGCCAATCGCGGCGCAGGCGAGGACTTTTCCGGCTATCGTAACTCATACTACTTGCATCGATGGGCCATCTCCGCCACCCGGCGTTATTGGCGCGACCTGTTAACCGGTCTGGTCGACCGGCATGCCGCCTTTGATGCCGTACTGGCCTGGCAGTTGGTCAATGAGCAGTGGATGTTCCGGGACCAGCCACCGCTCTCTCTAGCCAGTGGCATCGTCGAGACCACCACAGGTTTTTATGACATGAACGACCTGCAGCAAAAGGAGCAGATGGTCAGTGACGGCATCATCTACTATATCGCTCAGGTGAAGGAAGAGATCCTTTTGCACGACACAAGCGCGCTGGTCACGATGGGATTCTTCGTCCCTGAACTGGTCGCTCCAGAGTGGTACGTGGAAACGGCTTCCCTGCTGGAAAGAGCAGACTTGGATTTCTTTGATTTCCACGCGTATTCGGGGTCGATTAGCCTGCTGGCCCATGCCGAGGGATTTGGAATGATAGGTTATACGATCAAGCCGATCATCCTGGGCGAATACGGTGCCTTTCGCCACCTGTATGAAGATCCAGAAACGGCAGCGAGAGTGACCACCCGGTGGATGTCCGAATCCTGTCAGTTGGGTTTTGATGGCTGGTTGTATTGGACGTATTACCCGGCTGCGGCCGACGTCGGGGATCGCACATGGGGGCTGGTAGATGAAGATGATTATCTTCTCGAACTGTTCGCCCCTCGAAACCAGCCTGACCCCTGCATAGAAGTTGACCTTCCCAACAACAACGTGGCTTACAACAAACCGGTGCGCGCTTCCAGCAGCTTACCGGAAGAACCCCCATCGCAGGCAGTGGACGACAATCCCGCTACGCAATGGGGCGCGGGCGCATCCCCCGTGCAATGGATCGAAATCGATCTGCAAGGCACCTATCGGATCACTGAAATACGCCTGCTGGTCGCGCAATGGCCGGAAGGGGACACGCTCCATTACATTCAGACCCGCCTCTCCAGCACGGATGCATACACCACGGTTCATGGATTCGCCGGCACGACCGCCGACAACGAATGGCTGGTATTCAAGCCGGATGTGTCTCTGGAAAACGTCGGGCAAATCCGCATCCGGACCATCAGTAGTCCATCTTGGGTAGCTTGGAAAGAAATCCGCGTCATTGGCGACGAAATCCGACCATAAGTAGGATGAGAGCTTGGGGTCAGAGCTTGATTAGTGATTAGTCCTTGGCGTAGATCCTTAGACAGAATGAGATCTAGGGCTCGGTATTCGGTGTTGGTGTTCGGTTACTGATCACTGATTACTGACCACTGATCACTGCTTTTGAAAGGAGAGCGAGTATGGGGATGAAGAGCTAAGGCTGAAGTGTGAAAGGTGAAGAGTGAGGTGATCTCTCTGCGGTCTTGTCTATCTCTGCGAGAGGTGGGCAAAAATAGACGGCCCCCTCCCCTTATAAGGGGCGAACTGCACTTCGGGGGCCGCCGCGACGCTGAGATAGTAGGCGATGACTATCACATGATTCCGGGTTCTCCCCAATGGTAACTTAGGGCGAACTGAGCAAGAACCGTGCCACTGGTTTTCCGGAACGGGCGCAGACGAGCTAACTGATTGCTAGACCACGTGATAGCGAGCGAGACGTGACCGCGCCGCCGGTGGCCTAAGGGCCGATTTGTGTCACGGGTGACCCAATGATGGATCACCCGTGTCACATGTGACCCGGAAGTTGGGGCTTGGACGCAACAAAGAAAAGGGTGAAGGGTGAAGAGCAGAGAAATGGTATCAGTTTTCAGAAGAAATGGGTAAACTCCGGTGAAAACGGGTTTCCTGATAACACCCAAAAGAGACAGCCTTAGGCCCGAGAAAGTGACCGATATCTGCCATTTTCTAACTCGATAACACTCAAATACCGCATGTTATCAGGAAACTCTATAATAACTTGTTATCAGAAAGGAGTCTGAAATGGTGTCAGCCTTGGTCGGACTAGTTATTACAATGACACTCGTATTCGGATCAATCGGTATTGGCGGTGGCAGTGCGCAGAGCTTCGTTTTCTTCCCGTTGCTCATAATAGTAGTTGGCATCGCACTCGGCCTTTCGCTCATATCTTGTGGCGTCCGTGACTTGCTGAGTGCAGTATCGTCTTTACGTGTGCTCGTTTCGATGCCCTCAGACGGCACTTCTCTACGCAGGAGCGCGCAAGTGCATCGATACCTTATCTCATACCTTTACGCGGGTGGTGCATTTGGATCGCTTATTGGCTTCATCCAAATGGCAAATAATCTGTCTGATATGACAGATATACTTCCAGGGTTGTCTAGAATTGCCCTGACATTGTTCTATGCTGTTTTCCTAAGCGAGTGCTTTTTTCGCCCAGCGGCACACAAAATTGAATCAGCAATTAAAACATTTAACTGATAACATCGGGATGGAGCATACCCGCTGACGCGGTCTGTTCATCCCGTTCGTTATGCCTTCTAACTCCATACGAATATGACTAACGATTCCAAACCGCCTTTTCCGCCTTTCACGATCGAAACCGCAAAGCAAAAGGTGCGGCTCGCCGAGGACGCTTGGAATAGCCGCGACCCTGAACGTGTTTCTCTTGCCTACACTCTTGACAGCCAATGGCGCAACCGGAGCGAGTTTGTGACTGGGCGTGAAGAAATCGTC
>JADFHU010000462.1 GCA_022567055.1 Planctomycetota bacterium | reverse complement strand
CTATGAGTATTGTGCCTAACACCATAAACGTCTTATCGGTCATCTAACCACGCGAGCTTGATTATTATAAGACGCTCTTAAAATAATTGGATTTCGACAGCGGAGTGTCAGCAAAATGACCACTTACCTTAGGAACCGTCAAGAAATAACTTCCGCATTTGAATGCCCAATTGCACCCCATCTTTGACCGCTTCTGAATCGCAATATCCGCGACGTAGAACAGCTACGCCTGTGGTTTCGCTCAATCGGGCGCGACCAAATATGGGGCACACTTAGACCTCAAATTGCACAACTTATTCCTTGACGATTCCTTAGCTCCCTGGCGAGATAGATGGCTACATCTCGGGGCTGGTTTCGCTTGGCACCTCGCCTGCGGATGTCAACGTCCTTGACCTGGTAGTGCTTGGCGACCTGCTTCACGATGGTCTCCACTGTGGGTCTCGGTCTGAGGCTTTCGAGCGCAGGAACCGCCCGATCCTTCTCCCGGGGTGACAGAAAGGTACTCCTTGCCCACTCTGAAAACGCTTCCGACCCCAACAGCAATCCACCAACGACATCACGAGAAGGATTTTCGGGATCAGATGTCAACAGATACTCCCGATATCGTCTGCGCTGCGTTTTCCTATAACGTCCAAAGCCCATCAGTACACGCTGGGTGTCCAGCCAATCTGGCGGTGTAGTTGTTGTTACAAAGTAACGACAACTACTCCAGGCATATTTCCACGGCTGTTTGACCAACTCGACTCGCACGGGATTCAGGTGAATGTATCGTGATAGCGGTTCCAGATAGGTGTCTGCATCCACCAGCATCGCCTTAAATCGGCCTTGATATAGGTGTCCGGCACATTGGTGTCGTCGGTTGTAATAGACGGCATAGCTGACATTTAACCACTGCATCGACCGACTGAGATTGGCCTCGGGTGTTTCGACGACAAGATGGTAGTGGTTTGTCATCAAGCAGTAGGCATGCAGTCTAACACCGAACAGGGAGGACATCCTACCGAGGCAGGATAGATATCGCTCCCGGTCCCGATCGTCATCGAAGATCGCCTCCTGTCGCTGTCCGCGATTGATCACGTGGTAAAACGCCCCCGGATACTCAATTCGCAATGGTCTTGCCATGCCAGGAGGATACCGGCAACAGAGCATGTGCTAATTATTAATAATTGAGACGTGACCCCGTTCTCCCCTTTGTTGAGGATATAAGACAGGTGCGCATCTGACAATTGAGGAGAATGGCTCACTCTCAGAGGATGCCTAGGAAGTTGCTTCTGAAGGGATGGTCTAATAGCCTTGGTGACAAGGATCCGCCGGTATAGGGAACGGATTGGGGCGCGTAAGGTATCGCAAGAATCGCAAAAAAGAGGGCTGGCAAAAGCATTCGATCCCATCGACCCCCACGGCCGCACACCGAATACTTGATAATTGAAACGTGACCCCCCACGCCACCCCACGCCACAGGTGCTGCCAAAAAGACTAACTCCAGGGCCAGGGCTGACCCCAGACGCTCCCAAACATGGAACTCCTCCATACCTGCAAAAAGAGTTGACGTTGATTCAGTTGAGCCAGGGGATATCGACCTCGCCTACCAACTCGAATTCTCTATGCCATTTGAGACCCCATAAATCGGTGAGGAAGACCTTGCGCGATGAGCCATCCATGAACGCGACATTCACCCCACGACCGTGCCGGTCGATGCAGACCCTGGCCATGTCGTAACCCCATCCGCCAAAACTGATTGGGTCCTGATCTTCCCACCATTCCCGGGACGGGGTCGGCTCGCCGCCATTCGCCCAGGATCGATCCTTGATGCTGATGGGGTTGGTCCCAAACCAGGTACAATCCGACACCATGGGAACCTGGGCGGGATGTCGGGCCGCCATGGTGGTCTTCCAGTGCCATTGGGGCTTATCTCTCCATCCATCGACGGAGGGGGGTTCTACCGAGTTGATCCAAAGGTTGATGCCATAACTGCCGTAGACCTTGTCCGTATCATCCGCAAACCGGTGGTTCACCATAATGGGGCCGGGCCCCCACCGGTGCACGGTGGTGCCGATACCACCTTCCGCGCCGTTGAGCCGACTTGCACTGGGGCACAGGCGCGCCTTGTCCATATTGCCGTACTGACGGGCGAGCATCAGCATCCAGTTGCCCTGATAGGGTACATCTGTCTGCCAGACATTATGCTCTGTCCAAAACCTGCCGTCGTTTTCCGTGATGTACGTGTGGAAGACCGTACCCCACTGGCGCAGATGGCCCTTGCAGACAGCGGACTGGCCGATCTTCCTGGCCTTCTGCAGCGCCGGCATCAGAATGCCCATCAGTAGAGCAATGACCGCAATAACGACTAGCAGCTCAATCAAGGTGAATCCCGTGTTCCTTGGCGGGTTGCTCCGCGTTGCTGTCTGCCGGTTCCACATTGTCTGGATCATCATTTTCTCGCCTCTACCTGTTTTTCTTCAGTCCCTTACCTGACATTTCCCATTTTACGTCGTTAACAAACATGGTTTTCTCCGTACGACATCAATAATCTTACCAGGTTCACGTCGAACGATCGATAAACATCTTTTCCGGGCCAGTTTTCCTAAAAATATGCATGAAATAGATATGGTTTTTCCCGTCGCGCAGCCGATGGGTGAAACCGTATTGGACTGAGCGTGCGTCAAGATCAAGGCCTCGTTATGCGGCGAAGCCGCTTAGCCTAATACGTTTGTTATGGCCTATTGCATCGATATGAAGGCAAAAAGCGTTTGAGTCACGACATTTTTAAACGGAATTGGGCTCATTGAAAACTGAATGGTGTTGGTTTCCAGCAGAGTGATCCCCGACAAGGTTAGCGTTTTGACGAATTTACCTTAATCGCCGAAGACCTCATCTACTTTGCTTTGCAGCCAGCTCAAAATGATGTTTCAGGTATTCAGCCTAAGCAACTCGACTATAGAGATGGTGCAGTCCACCAAGAATTGGCTTGGTTAGTGTCGTACCATCGACATGAACAAGGCGGGGGGGGATAGGTGAGTCTTTCTCAAGAGACATATGCGTTCCGCCGATATTGTAATACTCGTTGATGTATCCGTCCAGTACACTATGAAAATGCTTTTCGTTTAGAATGATCATGTGGTCCAGGCATTCCCGGCGAAGTGTACCGATGACACGTTCGGCGATCGGATTCTGCCATGGACTTCGTGATGCAGTAGGTGTGTTTTCCAAGCCAAAGTTCCTTATGTGTGTTTTGAAGTCACCGCTAAAGATTTTGTCGTTGTCACGGACCACATACGGAGCGTGTCAAGCAGAATGAGACAGTTCCTTTTCGAAATTAAGCTCTAATGGATCACTTGCTTCTCCGAGTTCTTAGGCGGATTAATCCACACGGCCTGAGGCGGCAAAGCCGCCTCAGGTGGCTTACGTACGAAACGGTTGGGATGCCGCTGGTAAGCAGCGTCCAGGGCCGCCTGACGATGCCGGTGAACCTCTTGCACCCGGCCGTAGTGAACGTCGGACGGCGTGTAGAGCGCCACACCTGAGTGCCGATGTGCTTCGTTATACCATGGGAAAAATCCACAGCCAAAGGCGCGAGCGTCCTGGATACAACCGAAACGATTGGGGAATTCCGGACGATACTTCATCGTCTTAAACTGACTTTCAGAGAATGGATTGTCATTGGAAACGTGCGGGCGGCTGTGTGTTTTCGTGATACCCAGATCGGATAGCAATTGGGCGACCACCTTGGATTTCATCGATGAGCCGCGGTCCGCGTGAAGCGTCAACTGATCCTCTACTATGTTTTGTTTGACACAGCTTTCCGTGATCAAGCGTTTGGCCAACGATGACGACTCTCGATCTGCGATCATCCAGCCAACGACATACCGGCTGAAAATATCCAGGATGACATACAGATAGTAGTAGGTCCACTTGACAGGGCCCTTCAGTTTGGTGATGTCCCAGGACCAGACCTCGTTGGGCCTTGTGGCTAACAACTCAGGTTTGGTGTACACGACATGGGAGGCCACGGCACGCCGTTCACGAACCTCATTGTTGGCCGCCAAGAGTCGATACATGGTTCGTATAGAACACAGATACTGCCCCTGTTCCAGGAGTTGGGCATAGACTTGCGACGGAGCCAAATCCACAAAGCGTGGCTCATGCAGCGTCGCCAGGACCTGTTGCTGTTCAGCATCGGACAACGAATGCTCCGGCCGCGGCCGTATCACCAACGGGGCAGTGGAGGAACCCCTGGCCTGTTGCCGATAGAACGAGGCTCTGGGGATCTCTAAGGCCTCGCACAGCGGCAAGATACCGGTCTGATGGCTATGTGGTTCAATCAGGCTCATGAGGCGGTCTCGCTGTTCGCCGGCGTCTCCATCGGATTGCCGAGCATAGCCGCAACTTTTTTTTGAATATCAATGATCAGTTCCGCACGGCTAAGCTTTTTGTTCAGTCGCTCAACCTCACTTCGTAGACGTTCCAGTTCCTGGTCCCTAGCGTCACGCGTGCGTTTTCGGCCACGTTTATCATCCTTGAGGGCCTGGAGGGCACCGGATTGGTATTGTCGACGCCAGAGCGTCAGTGCCGAGGAATACAACCCCTCTCGTCGCATCAGTGCCCCAATTTGCCCCGGCTCGGTACAGGCCATGGCTTCTTCGACGATACGCGCTTTGTATGCTGGTGTGAATCGCCGTCTCTTGGGTTGGGCCAGTACCTCCGGATCAGGGGGTGGGGCCGCGGCGGCGAGGTTGTTGGCCACTCCGTTCGGCTCGCCTCCGCTACGCTCCGGCTCGCCTCTCTCCGTGGCCAACAACCTCCTGTTCATTGCGTCATCCTTAACATCTAGCATCAGTATAATCTCCTTGCCCTCTAGTCTAATTAATGGCAAGGAATTGTCTCACTTATTCTGGCACAGAGGGTTTCTCTACAGCAGCCTTGCGGGCACGTCTGTCTCCATCCTCTATAACGACCTTTCCAGATTTATCCCGGTTGAATTCAGTCGTCCTGGATGACACTTGAAAGGGCTCTGTTTCCGTTTGAGGACTCTTAAGCGCCGTCGACTGTATGAGGATATACAGTGCTTCGCTCTTTTCAGAGAAGGTGTGAGCTTTTGTGTAGATGGCATACTCGCTGGGCATGGTTGCTTGGTCTTGGCCGTCGATAGATTCGCCTTCAAATAAGACGTCATATTCGTAGTCCATGACGATGGTTTTCCGATCCCCT
>JADFHU010000461.1 GCA_022567055.1 Planctomycetota bacterium | reverse complement strand
CCTGCCTTGGTCCACCTGGGGGGAGGCGCCCAGTACAAGCAATGTACTTGGCCCAAGGTCAAGGCAGGGGCGACAGTGCCGCATCTCACCGAGTTTCGCGGACTCATCGCCCTGATCTCGCTGAAGGCTCGCGTTCAGATCGAGGAAGGCCGCTTTGTCGATGCAGCGACGTCTCTGCAAACGGGCATGGCGCTGACGCACGACCTTGGCCACGCCCCGCTGGTCATCCAGGGTACCTTGGCCGTGGCCATGGAGAATGTCCTGTGCCGACCACTGAGAAACTGGGTCCAGGTGCCGGAAGCCCCCAGCCTCTATGCTGCGATTGCCGCGCTGCCACCCTCACTCGTGGACGTCGACCGACAGATTCAGTATGAACTCGACCGTATGAGCGTCCTCCAACGACTGGTGTACAAACGCACAAAAAAGCAGATACTGGATCCGGCGCATGCCCGAGTGAGGTTCTCTCAGAAGCGTACTAACCGAGATATGGCGTCACTTCAGGTCGTCGAGGCTCTTCGGCACCATGCTTCCACCCACCAGGGACGATTCCCGCAGACCTTGGCCGAGCTGGATTTTCCCGTCCCGGATGATCCGACCACCGGCAAGCCCTTTGTTTATCGCCTGGAGCAAGGGACCGCGATCATCGAATCGACTCCCAAGGAGGGTGGTGCGAAAGAATCACTGCAGTACACCCTGCAGTGGCGTCAGTGAGGAAGATATGTCGATGCACAATATGCTGCTCTGTGGTACGTGAACCATGCCTCGGCAGGGCGGTCAAGAGCAGCCGAGGCCGGCAGTTCAGACCGGCCGGCTTTTTGCTATTGCCAGGCCCCCTGCTTTTGACTATATTCTGCCCGATGTCTTGAGGATGACCCATCTTGCATAGGAGATCCAACACCCATGTCGAAGCACGAATTTCAAACGGAAGTGTCGCAACTTCTGCACCTCATCATCCATTCTCTCTATTCTCACAAGGAAATCTTCTTGCGGGAACTCGTTTCGAATGCATCGGATGCGCTGGACAGACTGAAGTATCTCACGCTCACGGACGACGCGTTCAAGTCTCTTGCCTTCGATCCCAAGATTGAAATCACTTTTGACGACGACAAGCAAAAGACCCTGACGATCAAAGACAACGGCATTGGCATGACCGAGGAGGAATTGATAGAGAATCTCGGTACGATTGCACGTTCCGGGACCCAGACCTTCCTGGGCAATCTCACCGGCGATGCCGGGAAGGATTCGAACCTGATCGGCCAGTTTGGCGTGGGCTTCTACTCGACCTTTATGGTAGCGGATCGGGTTGAGGTGACTAGCCGCAAAGCGGGCCAGGAGAAGGCCTTTCAGTGGACCAGCGATGGCAAGGGGAGCTTCGACATCAGTGAGGCCCAGCGTGATGGCTGCGGGACAGACATCGTCGTCCACCTGACCAAGGAGGGCAAAGAGTACGCGAACCGCTGGAAAATCGAAAACGTGGTCAAGAAATACTCCGACCACATCCCCTTTCCCATTTTTCTCCACTACACCCATACCGAATACGTGAGTGCGGAAGACAAGGAGAAGGGCAAAGAAGAGAAGAAAGAGGCAAAAACAGAGCAGATCAACGCCGCCTCCGCCCTCTGGAAAAGACCCAAATCGGAACTCAAAGAGGCCGACTACAACGCGTTCTACAAGACGATTGGGCACGACTATGAGGACCCGCTCTTCTACCTGCATACCCAGGCTGAGGGCACTCAAGAATATGCCACGCTCTTCTATGTTCCCAAGAAAGCCCCCTTCGACCTCTTCCAGGTGGACTACCGGCCGGGCGTCAAGCTCTATGTCAAACGCGTCTTTATCACCGACGAGGAGAAAGGACTCTTGCCGGCTTACCTGCGCTTCGTCCGGGGTATCATCGATTCAGAAGATTTGCCCTTGAATATCAGCCGCGAGATCCTGCAGCAGAACGAGGTGCTGGCCGGCATCACCAGCGCCTCGGTGAAGAAGCTCCTCGGTGAGTTCACCAGGCTCGCCGAAAAGGAACCCGACACCTTTCAAGCGTTTAGCGAGCAGTTCAATCGCCCCCTCAAGGAAGGCGTGCACACGGACCACGAGAACAGAGATCAGTTGCTCGAGTTGGTGCGCTACAAATCCTCCCAAGAAGAGGGATGGACCGGCTTCGCCGCCTACCAGGAACGAATGAAAGAGGATCAAAAGGCCATCTACTACATCACCGGCGGCAAAGAAGAGACCCTCCGAAATTCGCCCCTCCTGGAAACCTACCGGGACAAGGGCATCGAAGTCCTGATCATGGACGACGAGATCGATGAGATCGTGATCCAGGGCGTTCCCAAGTACAAGGACATCGATCTGAAGGCCGTCAACAAGAGCGGGTCCGCCGACGATTTGAAAACGGAGAGGGACAAAGACAAAGAGAAGCAGGTCAAGCCGCTCATGAAGAAGATCAAGAAGATCCTCGGCGATCGCGTCAAAGACGTGGTGGCATCGACTCGCCTGACAGATTCACCCTCCTGCATTGTGGCCGATGAATCGGATCCCACCATGCAGATGCAGCAGATGCTCAAGGCCATGGGCCAGCCGGGCGTGACCGAGAGCAAGCCCATCCTCGAAGTCAACCCCACGCATCCGATCGTCGTCAAACTGGCTCAAAAGATGGACGATAAGACCACACTGGAGGATGTCAGTAATCTGCTGCTCGAGCAGGCCATGCTGGTCGAAGGCGCCGAGGTTCAGAAGCCGGCAGACTTTGTCAATCGTCTGAACCGCATGCTGGAGATGGCGCTGTAGGTGAGATTCGAGGCTTTGTCGGAAAACTCCGTCGTCGGCCCGAGAGCGAGCAATTTTTTCGCCTGGCAAAGACGGCGAAGCAGGCGATGTTTGTTCTATCGTCGATGCAGCCGGATGCGGCCAGGCGGAAAAAGGGCTGCTTGAAGCCAGATCGAGTTTTCCGACACAGCCTAGCATCGGTCATGCGTCAATGCCTTTGTCCTCTCGCAGAGATCGCCGGGAATGCAGAGAGGACGCTGGCAGAAAGCCTTCTGGAAAGAACGGGGAGTGGACGAGGTCGGTCCCTTCCCGCATTGATATTGGCTGTGGGTCCAGGCGAAACGCTGCGCCCCACCGGGACAGCGTCCAGCAGTACCGGCCCAAGGGGTCCAAGATCGCATGTCAGGCCCAACGAATCGCTCCAGCCGACGAGGCCCTGCTGGCCTCGCGGCTGAACTCGGTCGTTAGGGCGTGCAGGACAATAAGTTGCCGAGTTATCCGCTCAGATTTAGGTTGGATTTGGTCGTGATCGATTGAGCGAAACCGGAGGCGTAATGTGCCTACGTTGAGGATCTCGCGATTGAGGAACGGCCAGAGACGACCTGAAGATGAGATGGAGAAGCGGTAAGTTATTGTTTTGCGCGTCCTTAGTCGCGGCACCAAAATATGACCACGCCAAGTCAACATTGGAACACGATCTTCTCCGCCAAGACCGACCCTGAACTCGGTTGGTACGAGAGCAACGCCTCGCAGACATTAAAGTTTCTCGATCTGATTCCGCAGAGCCAGAACCCCACGGTCTTCCTCCCCGGTGCGGGAACATCCGTGCTTGTCGACGAACTTCTGGCCAGGGGGCATAAACTCATTCTGAACGACATTAGCCATGAAGCCCTAAACAAGCTGAGAAGCAGAATAGGAATGAATGATAGATTGACATGGCTTCACCATGATATCTCTAAGCCTGTGCCTGACGGTATTCCCCAAGCCGATATCTGGATCGATCGGGCTGTTCTTCATTTTTTACTCGAAGAAGCAGACATTCAAGGATACTTCACCAACTTACATTCGGCGGTACATGCGGGGGGATATGTATTGCTGGCGGAGTTTTCGACGGCGGGCGCTCCTAAGTGTGCAGGACTCGAACTCCATCGTTACTCTGTCGAAGAAATGACAGAGCGCATGGGTGCAGAATTTGAACTCGCCAAACATGAAGATTACACATTCATCAATCCATTTGGCGATCCACGCCCCTATACCTATGCGCTTTATAAAAAACGTAATGGCTAACGGGTCCGGCTCAACTCGGGCCGGAAAAAGCCAACGCTTTTCCCATCCGGTTAGCCGTCGCGTCGGGCGCTCGACCAGAACAATAATGAAGCACGTACCAGAAGAAACCATCAACTGTTTCGTTGAAGGGTGCCACCGGGTCGCCAGTCACGGTTTGATACGGTGCAGCAGCGGCAATCTCTCCTTACGCTTAGATGAGAACCGAATGCTCGTCACGGCATCGCGGAGCTGGTTGGGGCGACTGTCCGCGGACGACGTCTCTCTCTGTCTTATCTCTGACGGTTCCTTGCTGGAGGGTGGCAAACCCAGCGTAGAGATTGGGATTCATGCGGGAATCCTGAAGACGCGGCCTGATGTCCACCTCGTGATGCACTTCCAAACGCCTTCCGCGACTGCCTTGGCATGCCAGGCATCGGACAATATCAACTACAATGTGATTCCAGAAATCCCTTTCTACATTGGCCCTGTTGCCCGCATTCCCTATGTGCTTCCAGGATCGAAAGAACTCGCCCAAGCCGTCACGGACGCGATGCGCGAGCATGATCTGGTTGTCATGGGCAATCACGGGCAGGTGACGGTCGCACGCGATGTGGACCATGCCATCCAGAACGCCGAGTTCTTCGAGCTGGCCAGCGAGATCGTCCTCCGCTCCGGGGACAGGGTGACGCCGCTGCCGGAGAAAGAGGTCCAGACGCTCCTCGAACTGCGCCGGGCCGCGAATGCTGAGAGACACGAGGGGTCATGTCATTCACCGCCGTCACAGGCTCCATCCTCAAGAGAAATCGGCAAAATACCGGAGAAATACGATGCATGATGATGTACCCGACGACTACATGACACCGGTGTATCTCAAACGCGCTTTGAAGGCGTTTAAGAAGCGTCTCAAATTAACGAAACTGGACGCGGAGTCCAGCCTGGGTGGGGGCCCATTCAGTGGTGGACGAGCCTCTGGCATTGTAGCCGTTCGACCCCCCGATCGTTACCCTCGAGAGGCATGGGATAAACTTGTGGAAATGGGAAAACTTCGTAATTCAGGGAGCGGCCTCTACGAGCTACCTTAGGGACCGGCAAGAAATAAATTGGACATTTTGGGGTTCAAGTGTGCCGTAGATTTGGTCGCGCCGATTGAGCCAAACCGGAGGTGTAGTGGGCTACAGTGAGGATTTGGCGATTGAGAAGCGGCC
>JADFHU010000018.1 GCA_022567055.1 Planctomycetota bacterium | reverse complement strand
CCCGGATCAGACCATGCTGCTTTAGTTGGCCCGACTTGTGCGTGTCCCAGCCAGTGCCGTTGATAAAGTTGAGGTTGTGCGAGACTTCGACGAAGCGTACGCCTGATTGAACCAGACGCCTTGCCAACAGACAACGCTGGCCGAATTCACCGCCATAGGATTCCCGAAGCGCTGCCTTTTCTTCATCCAGATCGAAAATGCTCATGAAAGAGGAGCCGGCCAGCTTCATGCTGGCTTCGATGCCGATGTCATAGTTCTTGACGGCCTCATCCCGATTGCCACGCGCGATATAGTTTTTCCGCAAGCCATTCAAGAGGGCCCGCCTTCGATTCATCCGAGAAGCGTCCACATCGGGGGGCGGCATCAGTCCGCGCGGTCCGGCCTCCGTGTCAGTCAGGTAGAGGTAGCCGGCGCGGGCTCCGAGAAATCCCGGGCCACGCGTCAAGTTGGGATAGCCGATGAGCACGTAGGGAGGAACGCCTTCATCCCCCGGCCCGCGTTCGTGCGCTACAATTGAGCCAATGGAGGGATAAATAACGGTGCCGCTGGTGGCACGACCGGTGTGCATGCGGTTTACGGCGGCGCCATGTTCGTCAATCGTGCCGTGGTTGACCGTTCGGACGATCGTCAAGCGATCCATGATCGCTGCGGAGCGCGGGAGATGTTCGCAGACCTGGATACCCTCTACTGCCGTGGGGATAGCGTCGTAGTAGGAACCGGCTTCCCTTTTCTTCGCATCTCCCTTTCGTTTGGGATCCCAGGTGTCGACGTGGCAGGCGCCACCGCCCAGCCACAGCATGATGCAGTGATCCGCCTTGCCCATTGGGAAGGGTGTAGCAGGTTTCGCCGCCCACGCGGAGCGGCTGCCCAGGATCATGCCCGCAGCGCCGGCGCCTGCCGTGGCCAGGAACTGACGCCTTCCCATCGCACGTGTTGAAAGATCGTTCTTTTTCATGGGACAAACACCATTTCAGGGGAGTTGATCAAAGCCCACAGACCGTCTTCCATGTTTTTTCTCCATTCAGTTTTCAGATAGCGGGTAGGGGGTTCTCCAGCCTCGATGTCACGGGCAATGGCGTCCTTGATCTCATTGGCTGCGGAACTCAGGTGATTCGACCAGGATACATAGGGGTAGCGACGTGGCCCCTGGGGGCTGCACCGTTCACTCTCGGGAATGACCCGGTCGTCATAGCCCTCGCACAGAAGAGCGGTGTAGGTTTCCTGTTCACGTTTATCCGGAGGCCGACCCAGCGTCTTGAGAAACAGGATCTCGACCAGTTCCCCGACCTCGCGTGTTTCCATAGCTAGTCCAGTCAAGGGATGATCATCTGATAGACGTGTGAGGCGTTGGCTCATGATGCCGTTGGCCAACGTGGCCGGCTGCAGCACGTTCGTTTCATGATCACGCTGATGTATGGGATTCTGTCGCGAGCCATTCCATCCATAGGCCTCGAGTACATCGACATAGACCTGCGCGTGGGGCAGTGTCAGGCTCGGCCGGTCACGTTCGTTGGATAGCGAGGTAAACTCCCAAGCCCTCTGGGGTGTGCCCAGGTTGATAAACTGTTTGATTGGCCGCCTGCCGTCGTGGTCCATATTCAACTCTTCACAGTCAATCTGCCTATCTGTGGCCAGATGGAGTGAGTCCACTATTTGTTCGGCGGTCATGCGCCTGCGGCGATGGCCCACAAACAGGGCCGCAGCTTGCGCATCCGTTTGTTGCAGCACTGCCCTTTGGTAGGTATGCGAGTTCAGGATGAGTCGGCATACGTGTTTAATGTCATAGTCATGGCCTACCAGTTCTTGGGCCAGGAATGCCAATAGCTCGGGATGCGTAATGTCCGCGTTTTCCCAATCGTTCGCCGGTTCAACAAATCCTCGGCCGAAGTACCGTTTCCACACCCAGTTAACGATCACCTTCGCAAATCGTGCATTGGCAGGAGAGGTCATGTGCGCCGCCAGCATCTCGCGCGGGTCGTCCCCGTTTCGCATGAGGCTCTCCGGCAGCGGCGATTCGCTAATTTGGTGGAATGGCCAGACGGGGGCTATCGAATCGCCCGGTTTCAGCGATACCTTCACGAGGGCCCTACGCCCAGACAGTTTGTCGGCCGGTACGATACTGCTCGCCGGGATGTTGATCGGCTTGCGTTCGAGCATCGCCGCTATGTTGAAGAGTTCCTCTTGCTTCACCGAATGGAATGGGGCATCGTGACAGCGTGCGCATTTCATTTGGACACCCAGGAAGGCCCCGCCGAGGATATGGGCCTTGGCGGCCATCGGCGCATCATTCTGCGTGGCCATCCCGAAGCCAGCCGGACCCACATACCGATCGCCCCGCATCCGAATCAGGTCGGTGACGAACCGGTCCATCGGTTTGTTGTCCAGGAACGATTCATGTATCCACCAGCGAAAGGCGCCCGTGTTGTTCAGGTTGGGTTTGACGATGTTGGGGTTTTCGGCCAGGACGTCCTGCCAGAACGGCACCCAGTGGTCGGCCCAACGCGCGTCCTTCAATAGACGGTCGATCACCTCGCTTCGCTTATCCGTGGCGCTGGCCGCCTGAAAAGCTTCGATCTCTTTCAGGCCAGCGATCACACCGACGGTATCCAGTGTCACGCGACGTAGGAAAGCCAGGTCGTCAGTGACAGGCAGCGGCAACAGTTGAGTAGACTTCAATTCAGCGGCAGATGGGTGACGCGAGGCGACGGTCGCGACCGGATCGACGAATCCCCATTGCGCCCCCTGCTCGATCCAGCGCGACAGCAAATCCGTTTCCCTCTTGCTCAGTCGCCGGCCTTTGGGTGGCATGTAGATATCCGGATCGTCAGAAGTGACCAGCTTGATCAGGAGACTCTTTTCAGGGTGCCCGGCCACCAACACCGGTCCTCCGGAATCACCACCCAGTAGTGCTCGCTCACGCGAATCCAGACGTAGGTCGCCTTTTTCCTTATCACCATGGCATTTCAAGCAGTTGCGCGCGAGAATCGGTTGTATCTCTGCATCAAAGACAACAAGGCCCTGCGAACGCGCGGCGCGTTCCGCAGCCTCCCGGTCGATGCGACGAAGCGCTGCATCTTCGATACGACGCCCGATGAAACGGTCCACAGCATTGCGCACAGGAATAGCGTTGCCGACTAGCGGAGGCGTAATCGCATCCTGTTCGCCGAGCCACTGCTTCGCATATGCATGCCGCTTCTGCCAGTATCGCGTCTCTTTCAGCGAACGCCCCCGGCGCACCTGGGCATCCATGACGGCATACCTGGCCTCCTCTGCGTTGACGTAGTCGGCCCAGCCCTCATTGCTGAAAACACAGTTTTTGTCTGAGCCGAGTAGCGTGAATACGTCCTCACCGGGTCCGGCAATGGCGACTGCCAGCGCGCCTAGCTCCGGTCTACGGCCGGAACGTCCCACGGTGGTCTCGAGCGTGAAGATATGCGGACGGCCATCGGCAATCAGGGAGATAATTTTCTCGACGTTACCGGGAGCAAAATCCTTGATCATCGGCGAAGCCTGTTCAGGGATTTCCCGTACGGGGTTGTGACCGTCGCCGCTTACCCTTAGTGCCTTGGCCGTCGCGAGAAGATCCCCGTCCATCATGAATTTAGCGTCGTCACGCGTACGAATCAAAACACGGTGCTCGCCCTTATCGAGTGTCAGCGTCGCCGTGGCCCGAAATAGCATCGGGCCTTTGTGAAGCTCACGCACACCCGTTTCATCGTATTTGAACGGCAGCCGATGAAACCCAAAGGCGCGAGCCCGATACACTTTGTCCGGATCTTTCTCGATGAGCCCCGCTACGACAACTTGTTCCTCTACCGTCTCGACCGCATCATCATTGTTCGACTCTTGATTCGCGCCGGCCGCATCACTCGCCGTCGTCTCCTTCGCTTTTTTCTCGTCAGCCAATTCCTTCTTCGCCGACATGTCTTCAAAAAGCTCGACTTGTACGGAGAACAGGACAACTGAGCCGGCATCCGCAGCGAGCACCGGGCAACTTCCCCCAAGACGTGTCAAAAGCAGTGCAGCAACGAACCCATTAGACAAGATGCGAGACAATGCACCGCGACCAACGCCTTCGAGGTATTGCCGTGTTGACTTCATGGTGACCATTAGATCGTCCATGGTAGTCGAAATCTATGGCTACTCATAGGTTTTTTTTGTCGCGCCGCGAACCCAGGAATAGGCCTTAAGGGGCCAAAAACCAAGATAAGGGGTCGGCAATTAGATACTTGGACAATTTAGGGTTCAAGTGTGCCCTATCTTGGGGAAGAAACCAAAGGATGGAGGACGGTCTTTTAAAAGACTGGTCCCTTCCAAGCTTTGCTAGCGAAACCACAGGCATGGCCGTCCGGAGCCTGCCCCGAGCGAAGCCGAGGGATCTGGGTTCCGCGATAGAGGAACGGCCAAAGACGACCTGAAGATGAGATGGAGAAGCGGTAAGTAACTGTTGTTCGGGTCCGAAGGGAGAGGCCAGACCCCTTCTGGTCTGAGTTCCTTGCGTCATTGTGACGCGTCTGCCGGTGGTTTGCGGAGGAACGGTGTTACCCTGTGGCGTGCTCGAGACTCACCTTCGGCACCGGGACCTTGGCCAAGGTCTTGAAGACATCGATGTGAACAAAGTCGAGTGCCGCGAGCAGGATACTGGTCGCAGCGCAGTAGAGCACGCCCATGACCATCATGGTCAACCACTTCTGGGCATAGGCGAGTGAGCTGTTGTCCTGCAGGGCCCACAGGCCGACCAAGAAGGGAGCCGCTCCCAAGAGGAGGCTGACCAGGGCAATACCCACTGAAGAGACGCCCCCTCGTATGCCCAGGCGTGTCCAGGCGGCCAGCAGGATGATCCCCACGAACACTAGGGTGGGGATGTCCAGGAGGGCCAGGGTCGCCGGCATGATGGGGTAAATGGACCAGAAACTCTTAGATAGCAGGAGGCCATGGATGTTTCCTGAGGCCAGTTGCTCGGTGCTGAGGCCCGTGGCATACTGCCCGTGATCTACCAAGACCGTGACCACTGTGAGCATGACGCTCATGACGAAGGCCGCGACAACGATGACTGCTAGACACAAGGCACGTCGCATGGTGCTATCCCCTAAAAGAAACAGTTCTTTCTCACTCGGGACGACTAAGTGATGAACCGCGAAGCGGCTGACGATCTTTCTGCCCCCTTATCGACACCTCCTCGCAAAAAGGGTGAGCGAAAAATCGATGGCGTTTTCTTTCCGGGGTGGTTGGGAGGCGCTTCACCTATTATGTTACGTCTCTGCAATGTGTTAGGCTCTGTCGAAAAACTCGATCTGAGAAACGAGAGAGCTTTCATGCAGAGCCTGGGTCACAGTGAGAAAGGAGTCTCCATGTCCTATGTTGAGACCATTCTGGATCAGGATCGGCCCCAGAGCATCAGGGAACTTGGCGTGCGAGCGAAGGGTCCGGCTACACCGCCTCCCCAGCCGATTGGCGGGACGAGTTGATGGCATTGCCCGATAACAATGTGGTCCGTGTCCTCCTGCCCGTGCGGAGGGCTGCCGGGCTCTACGCTTGGCCACCCAAGAAGCCCTGTGAGGTTCGTGTTTCTTGCAATTTCTACCCTTCCCCGTCCGACATCTTCCTCCTGCTATTTTGCGTAGGCCCGAAGTAGTTCTTATAATTTCAATACAGACCCTAAGGGATCGGGGTCGGCAGGTAGAGCTTCAGCGTCCTTCGAGAGTGAAAGTGTCGAGGGACAGAGTATTTGGACGAGACACGCAGCCTTTCGGTGCGTTGCTGGTCCCTGACTCGGGACTCTCCTGAACACCCAGGACGTGGGGGAGGATGGGTTTGTTTCAGTAGAGGAGGTGGCTCAGTGGAACAGGATGTGCTTTTGGTAGGGAATCTTAACCCCTGTAGGGCCCCTTGGGACCCCGAAGCTGGTGGGACATGTTAGGCTTCGGCAGAAATCGCGTACACGAGATTGGGGTCGACATCAGCCGGGACGGGCTCAGGTTGGCACAGTTGGCCAACTACGGGAGGGGCGTGGGCCTCATCGCCGGAAGTTACGAATGTTGGCCCGCGGACCTTGAGCCGGGGAGTGTCCAGTGGCAACGTTGGGTCGTTGACAGGCTGCACAGTCTGGTCTCGCGCGGGTCATTCCGGGGTAAGTCGGCCAAGGTGGCCCTACCCTCGGGTGACGTTTACATCGAGAGCGTCAAGATGCCCAAGAAGCCTGAACCAGAATTGGAAGACGCGCTCTTCGCCAGGATCCGACAGCATATGCCGAGCGGGTGCACGAAGGAAGGTACGCTGATCAAGTACCTTGCCATCGGTCAGGACAACGCCCTCGTCATGGCCTCGGACCGCGAAACGATTAATCGCTATTTGGCCGTCTATGAGAAAGCGGGCTTGGATGTCCGGGCGATCGGCGTGTGGCCGGAGGCCTTGGTGAGTTGCTATGCGACATTTTTCGGGCGCCGCAAATCCGACCTGGAGGCCGTGGTCTTGCTGCTCAATGTCGAGGCCAATGTCACCAATCTGGTGATTGCCCGGCATGAGAATGTCTTGTTTGCTCGCTCCATTCCCATTGGCGGCGAGACACTGACAGATGAGAAAGCGATTAATCGGCTGGTCTTGGAGGTGACTGCCTGTCGGCGTGATTTTGTGAGTATGTGCCGTGAGAGCACGATTTCCCGTTTAATCTTCCTCTCCGGACCCATCGTGGAAACACATATCTATGCCGATATCGCCAAGCAGCTGGAAGTGCAGGCGCAGATAGGAGACTGTCTGGTGGCGGTGGAAATGTCGGATCCGATGTGTCAAGAACTGGACAGACGGGATGTTCATGTGAACTGGGCAACGGCCTTTGGCCTCAGTCTATCCTAGGCTTCGTCGAGGGGGGTGAAACATGTCCAACATAAACTTCGTACCGGATGATTATGTTGAGAACAACGAGTCACGCAGGACCAACGTCCTGTGTATGGGCCTCTTGGTCGTCGTGATGGCGGCCTTGGGTGGGGCCTTTGTCACCATCAAGATACGCCAGAAGGCCTGCTTGAGCCAAGAGGAGTTGGTCAACGCCAAGATGACAAAGATGCAGGAGGCCATCGCGCAATTCGAGGAGCTGCAGGCCAAGCGTAAGGAGATGATGCGCACGGCACTGACCACCGCGGAGTTACTCGAGCCTGTCCCCCGTAGCGTTCTCTTGGCCACTCTGACCAATAACCTCCCGCCCGGGGCGTCCCTGGTGAGGCTCCGTCTGGTCCAGAAAGACACGGGCACCAAACCCCAGACGAAGACAAGCAACTACGAGGCGGCCCAAAACAAGCAGAACGCGAGCCAGGACGTGTCGGACTCTCCCGAAAAGCGTCTGGAAACGTTTATTGACATCGAAGGCATTGCACCGACCGATCTGCAGGTAGCCTCCTACATCGAGCGTCTGGGAAACTGTGCCCTGCTGCACAAGGTGACTTTGGTCGAATCCAAAGAGTTCAAGGTGCATGACAGTCTGTACCGGCGATTCGATTTGAAGGCACAACTCGTCAAGGAAGTCCACTTGACACAGGAGGATGTTGACCAGATTCGTCGGCGGGCAGAAAAATCGATTCTCAATTTTTAGACGGCGCCTTCCGAGGTGACCGACACTGAGGTGACAGTATGCCAGGTGCGTTACGGAAACTCGTTTTTGCTGTACTGCTGATCGCTTTGACCTATGCAGGGTATCATTTCATGATCAAGCCTGCCAACAGAGAACTTGTCCTGTCCAAAGAGCGAGTGGCGGCCAACCTGGGCAAGCTGTCTGAGTTCGAACGGGCCAGCGGCGCCGCTGAAGACGTTTCAAAACAGCTCGAACAACTGCACGACGCAATCGCCTTCTTTGAGAGTAAACTGCCGCCGACCAACGAAATACACAAAGTGTTGGAACAAGTCACGATCATTGCCCAAAAGCATGGGCTCAACCCCAAGCGAATCAAAACACTAGACCGCAAACGGAACAGCGGCTATGTAGAGCAACCCCTGGCCTTGACACTGGAAGGGGATTTCAACGCCTTCTACTCCTTCTTATTGGAGTTGGAAAAACTACCCCGCATCATGAAACTACGCAAACTCGATGTGGGAAAACAGAAAGCGCAGGACGGACAGGTCGTCGCAGACTGCATTGTGAGTATATTCTTCCAAAATGAAGCGTAGGCTCTGTCTGAAAGCTCCGTCGTCGGCCCGAGAGCGAGCCATTTTTTCGCCTGGCAAAGACGGCGAAGCAGGCGATGTTTGTTTTATCGTCGATGGAGCCGGATGCAGTCAGGCGGACAAAGGGCCGCTCGAAGCCAGATAGAGCATTCAGACAGAGCCTCGTCTTGACTGTTACAGAGTGGCTGCCGGCAGGCGCCCAGAGACGAGACGTCGGAAGGGAAACATATGTTGTCTTTTATGAAAGATCAGCAAGGTGCAGAGAATCCCGGTCTAGAGGAGGGATGCCAAGTCCCGGATGGCGTTCAAGATCAGGAATACTATACTGTCTCCGGACGGGAGAAAAAGGTTCGCAACAGCACCGTTATTTTTGTGGCCCTATTCGCAATCGGTGCGTTGGGCCTGTGGTTTATGACTCACAAGAGCAAGGCCCAATCCGCCGGGGCCACCGAATTGAGCGACGAGGTGCAGATCGAGGTGGCGATCTCTCGGTTGACCGGGGTCAGCACCCGGATGGTCGATCGCATGGATAAAATTGTCAAAAAATTCTACGAGTTCTCCGATGTGCCGCAGGTGGAAGTGAATGAACTGAGAAAGAATCCCTTTCACATGGAGACCTACGCGGCCGTCGCCGAGGCAGCGCCCTCTCTGGCAGCGGAAGAGCAGGCGATCGCGGACGCCAAGAAGGTCCTCAGGGAGCAGATGCTGGTCGAGTGGAACGAGTTGGTGTTGGTGAGCATCATGCACTCTCCCCAGGGGTCACGTTGTGTGATTGACGATTCTCTCTTGAAGGAGGGGGACTGGGCCGGGCACTTCAAACTGACGCAAATCCAAGAGAACTTAGTGGCTCTGGTATGGCAGCCCCCGTCGGTGGACCTCTCGATAATGTCCGAGCAGAGTCGTCAGCAGACGTTAGTACTATCGGAATGAAACTACGCTCAATATTTAGGAAGAAGGAAGATCCGCAGCCCCTCGGGACCGGTCCGTCCCCACCTGGGCAGATTGGCCTGGTCGATCTGCCCACTGAGGACGATCAGTCCGTCCGAGGGCTGAGCGATCTCTACAGCCCCGACCCCGGACCCGATCTGCAGCCGCAGGTCCACGACATCGCCGACATTCTCCGGGAGATGGGCAAAATCACGGAGGATCAGTATGCCCGTCTGCGTTTGCATCAGGCCTCGAATCCAGCCTGTGACAGTGTCGAGTGGTTGGTGCAGGAAAAGTGTGTCGACGCGGATGACACCCTGTCGGCCAAGGCCCAGTGGTATGGGCTGGAATTCCAGCCCATCGCTCCCGCGGACGTCGAAAAGGAGGCCTTCGAGAAACTCAGCAGCGAGTTCATTCGTCACAGTTGCATTTTACCTGTCCGAGTGGAAGGCCAGACCCTGGTGGTGGCCACCTCTGAACCGGGCAATATGTTTGCCATTGAAGACGTGAAGCGGCAGACGCAGATGGAACTTAAGGTCCTGGTCTGTCGCGCTGAGGACATCGAGGCGGCCTGCGAATCCTTTCGCGACGAACCGATCGACTGTGACCTCGACGACTTCATCAGCGACCTCACCGAAGTCGAGGTCGTCCAGGATGAAGAAGATGATTCCGAAGACTTGGAACGTATGGCGGGGGAGTCACCCGTCATCAAGTACGTGAATTATCTGATCAGCAACGCCATCCGGGAAGGCGCCAGCGATGTTCACATCGAACCCAAAGCAAAGAAAACCAAGATCCGCTACCGTATTGATGGTGTCCTCTGCAGTGAAGGAGGCACCCTCCAAAATGCACCCCGCCATTGTTTCGCGGATCAAGATCATGGCCAATCTGGACATCTCCGAACGCCGGCTGCCCCAGGACGGGAAGGTCTCTGTCATTGTGGGGGGCAGAGCCGTGGATCTACGGGTCTCTACGCTACCGACCAGCCACGGCGAGAAGACGGTGATTCGCGTGTTGGATAGCCGTTCTATTATGCGGGGCCTGGACCAATTGGGCATGGAAGATGGCGTGTGTGCCCGCTTCGAAGAGCAGATCGCCTTGCCTCACGGCGTCTTCCTGGTCACCGGACCCACCGGATCGGGTAAGAGCACGACGCTGTATACCGCTCTGGGCCAGATGGACGGAGAGCGGCTCAATGTGTCAACGGTTGAAGATCCGGTTGAGTATGAACTGGGATTCTGCAATCAGGTCCAGGTGAGTGACGTGATCGGTCTGACCTTTGCGGCCGCTCTGCGCAGCCTGCTGCGTCAAGACCCGGACATCATCATGATTGGCGAGATCCGCGACAACGAGACGGCACGCGTCGCCATTCAGGCGGCCCTCACGGGCCACCTGGTGTTGTCGACCCTGCATACCAACGATGCCGCGAGCAGCATCACCCGTCTCATCAATATTGGCATCGATGCGTACCTGATTGCCGCCTCGCTCAATGGCGTGTTGGCCCAGCGCCTGGTCCGCAAGATCTGTCCGAAGTGCAAAGAATCCTACCAGGTGGCCGAAAAAATGAAGCGTTACATCGACCGAGCGGGCATCAGCGCCACGGAACTCTATCATGGGGCCGGTTGCGATCAGTGTCGCGGCTCCGGCTTCGCCGGACGACTGGGCATTTACGAGTTGCTGATCGTTGATGAGGCCTTTCGGGACATGATCAACAAAGACGCCTCTGTTTCGAACATGCGTCGTGCATTTATCCAGAGCAAGTCCCCCAGTTTGTACGACGATGGTCTGGGAAAAGTCAAACTGGGATTAACGACCGTTGAAGAGGTCCTGCGCGTGACCGAGGTCTATGGTCAGAGTGAAGCCGAGGTCTTTGTCGAAAACGAGGTATAGGGAATAGGGGGGCAGCCGTGGTAGACATCAAGAAAATCCTGACAGCGGCCGTAGAGTTCAAGGCCAGTGACATTCATATCAACGTGGGGCTGCCCCCGGTGATACGACGGAACACGGAACTGATTGACATGGATTTTCCGCCCATCACCAACGAAGATGCCAAGGCGATGGTCGTCGCCATGGTAGGCAATGACCGATTCAAACAGTTTCAGGATCAGCGCGACCTCGATTTTTCCACGACGATTTCCGAGGGGCATCGGTTTCGTGTGAATGCCCACTATCAGCGGGACACACTCGCCATCTCTTTCAGAATCATTCCCAATCAGGTCTTGGGCATCGACGACCTGCATCTGCCGCCGATTGTAAAGGATCTAACCGATCTACCGAGGGGTCTCGTGTTGGTCACGGGCCATACGGGCTCGGGGAAGAGCACCTCTCTGGCGGCCATGATCGGAGAAATCAACGGGAAGTATGGAAAGCGTATTATCACCCTGGAAGATCCGGTCGAATATCTACTCGAAAACGAAAAAAGCATGATTGAGCAGCGTGAAATAGGATTCGACTGTCTCAGTTTTGCCTCAGGGCTCAAACATGTCCTCCGGCAAGATCCGGACATCATCATGGTCGGCGAGATGCGGGACCTTGAAACAACCAGCTTTACGATTACGGCGGCCGAGACGGGTCACCTGGTTTTCAGCACTTTGCACACGGTGAACGCGCCGCAGACCATTGAACGTATCGTCGATATCTACCCCGCCAATCAACAGAACCAGATACGCACGATGCTTGCGAACACCTTGCAGGCGGTGATTTCCCAGACCCTGTTCAAACGCATCGATCAGGCGGGCATGATCCCCTGCACGGAAATACTCTTGTGTACGTCTGCGACCCGAAACTGTATCCGTGAAAACAGAATCTTTGAAATCCCCAACATCATTGAGACCTCGCGTCGCGTGGGCATGCAGAGTTTGGATCACAGCATCGCTGAGATGTTTTTTAGGGGACATATTGATCGTGAGGAGGCCGTCACGCGCTCTAGCAATCCCAATAAGATGGAAAAACTGTTGGTGGAGCAGAACAAGACACGTTTCGTACAGGAAAATGCTATGGCACCTGTGTAGGCAGTAGGGGGTCACATGATGGGCAGTACCGGGCAGCGTCGGGGAGGAGGTGGAGCCGTTTCAACGCGTGGGGGCGTCCACAGCCACGCCCGGCAGGATGGTTTCTTAGAAAAAGTACGAGATTTCCGGGTGGAGTTTGGTCCCAGTCGCAAGGACATCCTCGCCTTCACCAACCAACTGGCCGTCATGATTCGGGCCGGCATCAGTTTACAGGAATCGCTCGAATCGATTGGTGAACAAACTGAGAATCGCAAGTTTAGGGTTGTCATCCTAGACTTGAAATCCCGCATAGAAGGGGGAGAGAGCTTTTCTCAGGCCCTCGCAGAACACCCCCGGGTATTCGTAAATCTCTATGTGAACATGATCGCTGCGGCTGAGATTTCGGGCTCTCTTAGTGACATGCTGCAAAAACTGGCAGACTATCTGGACCAAGAGGCCGCCACGCGGTCACAGGTCACAGGGGCGATGGTCTATCCCGCTATCATTGCGGCGATGGCGATCTTTGTGACGGTATTTTTGTTGTGCTTCGTCCTACCGCGATTCACCGCTATCTTTGCCGGCAAGGAACATTTGCTGCCCACACCGACCAAAATTCTCCTGAAGACCAGTTTCGTTGTCCGTACCTATTGGTATTGCATCATACCGGTCATTGGTATGGAGATATGGGGGTTCATTTACTACATCAATACCACCGGGGGGCGGTTGTGGTTCGACAAAGTCAAGCTCCAGTTTCCCCTGGTAAAATCACTTTGCCGGAGTCTCTATATTTCCCGCGGCTTGCACACCATGAGTGTGCTGCTCAAGGCGGGCGTGCCCATATTGAATACGCTCTCCATCACGGCCCAGATCACCGGGAATGAACACTACAAGAACATGTGGCTGGGGGTGCATGAAGAGGTCAGGCAGGGCAAGAAGATTCATCAAAGTTTGAGGCAATACAAGCTCATGCCCTCCAACGTGCTGCAAATGATCCGAAGCGGGGAAGACTCTGGGAGTATGGGGGAAGTCTTGAGTGATATTTCAGGCTTCTATGCCCGGGAGTTGACGACGGTCATCAAGACTGTCACTTCCATGATCGAGCCCATCATGATCGTCGTGATGGGCGTGTTGGTCGGTTTCATCGCCATGAGCGTCATCTTGCCGATCTTCAAGATGTCGAGTTTGGTGACGGGACATTAGTCTCTGAGGGAGTCTCTAACATGCATTGGCAGCGAAAACAATCAGGTTTTTCCTTGGTCGAGGTGCTCGTTGCCACTCTGCTGGTAGGTCTCTCGGTGGCGGCACTCGTGGCGGCCAATGGCGCCTTCTCCGTGGTCAATGGCGCGGGGGTGGATCTCAGCACCGCCGAGTTCTTGATCGAGCAGATCAAAGAGTGGACGACAGTGGTGGCCGTTCTCGATCCTCAAAGCGGCACGACCACCTTTGGCCTGGAGGAGCCAAACATGGTCGATGCGGATGACATTGATGACTTTGACGGACAAACCTTCTCTCCTCCTGTGAGTTCAGGGGGTAACCCCCTTGCCCAGTTGTCTTCTTTTAGCCAACAGGTTGTCGTAGAGAATGTGAGCGCCACCAATTTTTCCCAGGTAGTCGGAGATCACTCCAGCATGTTTGTCCGCACGACCGTATCGGTGAGCCAGAACAACAGCCCCATTGCTTCGGCAAGTTGGATTCGGGCCCGGTACTAATTGAATATGCTGGAAAAAAGATGGAGGTTCCCATGAAAGGACACCCATTCAGATCGGGGTTTACGCTGGTCGAGGTCCTGATGTCCCTGGCCATCTCCGCCGTGATTCTGTCCGCCGTGGCGCTCGCCTTCAATGCGTCTGCGGTGACCTATCAGAAGAACCAGGAACTCCATGCCGCGGTGAACAACGGGCGGCAGGCCCTGTTGCGGATGATGGCCCAGCTGCGCACGGGCTTCAGCGTGGATCCCAACGCCCCAGCTAATAAGTGCAATTTCTTCGCGGTGACGGGGCCCAATAGCGTCGAAGACTTGACCTATGAATTCAGAACCAGCGACAACACCCTCTATCTCATCACCAACAGTAACGCCAAGGAGTACGTGCTCTGCACTGGCGTGCAGAGTTTGACCTTCGATCGTCTGCTCACGGCAGATGCGTCCGACTGCAGGGGCGTCGCCGTCACGATGACCGTCCAGAGCGGAGACCAGCAAGAAACCCTCTCATCGGCAGTCGCGATCCGTCGAAATCTGGAATTGTAGGACGCGGGACCAGCCCCAGTCACCCCGAATAACGATCCAATGTCGGGCCGCGCGGTCTACGCGTGTTGCCCTGCCATTGCCAACTTTTGTTGAAAAGGCCTTGATATCTCCTGGGGTCTGGATAATACTGGCTGCTTCCTTTGGGGCGGTTAGCTCAGTTGGCTAGAGCGCCTGCTCGACACGCAGGAGGTCGTAGGTTCAAGTCCTATACCGCCCAATCGAATTCAATCGAGTCTTGGGGTCAGCGGGGGTTTTTGCTCAGAGTCTGGGTCGTCTAGTCCAGCCATAGTCCCATCAAGATGGACACGTCCTGGACGTCCACAACGCCATCGCCGTTGAGATCGCCACCCGGGGCGATCCCACCCTGGCCGCCACCGCTTGAGATCAATTCAAATGACATGTCCCAGGGCACGCCGGCCGGGAAGTTGACTGGGCCCCCTGTCTGGAAGGAGTCTCCAAGAGAGGGTGGCCACTGAGCGACTTGGCCGGGAAGTGTACTGCCGATCTGCTGAATCACCACGGCAGGGGAGGTGCCTTGATTGCGACGCGTCATCCAGTTGAAAGGTGTGCTGGCCTGACCCACGCTGTAGATGGCGGAAATGCTGATCCAGTACTGGGTGCCGGGTACAGGATTTGGACGGAACCAACCGTCTTGGGACAGCAGGGAAGTGAACTCAAACACGGACTCCACGCCAAACTGGCCGCGCGAATCCAATAGCTGTCCGCTGTAGGCCCAGGACCAGTTGGAGGCAGTGGTCTCCCAAATCAGCGTTGCCGGGAATGGAGCGGCAGGATTGTCCGACCAGATGCCGATGTGGAAGGAAGTTGGTAACTGACTGGGGGGGGTAGGCTGGGTCCAGTTGTTGAAGAGGCCCCACCAACGAATCCATTCAATTGGCTGCGCTCCGCCCGCGGTCCAGTCATCCGCCACGATGGGGCCCAGGGCGTAATCCGAGGGGATACCCCAACCACCGATGCGGCTGGTGCCTGCATCCGCGACATTCGCCGGCTGGCTGAAAACGGTCGAGTACTTGCTCGCAGGAGACTTGGCCGCCGCCGTCGGGGTGGGTGGTGGCGTCTGACCTCCACCTCCCCCCGCGCTGAGGATAGTCACCGCATAGTCCTCCACCTCACCGTCCGCCGCTTCGCCCAGATGGGAGAGACCCCCGGTCCTGTTGAAGCGGAAGCGGGCATAGGACTGGCCCGGTATGGCAGATGCCGATACTGGGAAAGTCAGTTGGCTCGTGCCCGCGGTGATCGGCCTGTCCACGATGATCTGCTCACCAATGTCCAGCCAGTCACCATCCAGGTTGAGGTCCAGCCAGGCGTTGATGACGCCCGAGATGCTCACCGTTATGGAGACGGTTGCCGCTTGCCCGACAACGACCTGGGTTTTGAAGAGCACGCCATCGTCAAAATCATCGCCATTGGCTGCCGCACCGGGCTGGCCGTCCGGATCTCTGCTGACGTCGCTGCCCATGAAAACCCCCGCGGCCACAACGTGCTTGGCGCCATCCTGACTCCTCAGGACGCCATAGGAGACCGGGGCATCCCCGAAGTCCCAGGTGAAGTTCTGGAGCTGGCAGGTGGCGCAGTTGGAACCATCTCCGGTGTAGACGAAGGGGAATACGCAAATGCCGTTCCCAACCAGGTAGCACTGTCCCCCCTGTGGATTACAGCAGGCACCTGTCACCGTCGGTTGCGGTGGCGGTGGTGTTGTCGGTGGTGGTGTTGTTGGTTCGATGACGGTGAAGTCAGCGCGCATGTCGAAACGATGAGACCAACAGCGATAACCGGGCCTGCGACCGCCCTGCTGCATGGCCTGGTGGAGTGCGGGGGTGAGGGTAAAACTGACGCGGCCCTGCCCATGTTCTATCCAGGCGACACCGGCGTCCGACTCGAAGGGCCCGTTGGCGGCCATGGAGAGGAGTACGACGTCCTGCCCGGCTGAGTTGCCCTTGGCGAGGATCTCCAGGGGGTGCACCTGCCCGTTGACGACAGTGATCTCGTAGCGTTTGCCCTCCTCTAGGGGTAGCGTGGGGTCCTGGCTGCCAATGCTGCCAAAGTTGACATTGGTGGGGGAAAAGGAGTCCAAACGGTAGGAGGAGGACCCGACGTTTCCGAAGGTCCACCTCAGGTCGGGGGACTGACCGGTGGCGACCGTGGCCAGTAGCCCCGTCAGGAACAGTACGCAGGTCATCCTCCTTGTTCTGGCTCTAGACATGATACAACCTCCAAATCCACTTAAGAAGACGCGTATTAGGTATCTACCCGTATAGCACCTCGGATGGTACTACCCTCCATTCCTGTCGGTGGTGTGATCACGCAGAATCTACTGCTTGCAGGAAATTTCTTATCTACTGCCGTGTCAACGACAGCAGGTCCGATAAGGTTCCCTGCTAGGCGGCTTTTTCTTGGCTCGGTTCAACTGGGGGCAACTCGACAGGATATGTGAATCGTACTCGCTGCGGTGCGTATACTCCCGAGGCTGTCACCGACGAATACGAGCACGAAAAACCTTCACACGGGCCGATGCCCACGCGTATTATCCTACCAGAATTCCTTGCTGGATTCAAGATTTAATGGCTTATTTCATCGAGCTTGACCTTGCCTCCAAAGACCCAGTAGATGCAGAAAGTATAGGCCATGACAGAAGGCATTCCAAGGCCGGCGATGGTGAACATGATGGTGAGGGACTTTTGCGAGCTGGCGGCGTTGTAGACGGTGAGACTGTAAGTCGGGATGGGAGTTGGAATAGACCAGGCTGGGACTTGACCCGACCTGCCCTATAACCTGAAAAATGGCTCATTTAATGATGCGTGGCTCCTACAATCTGTCATCAAGTCGAAGGACGATGACATCACCCCGGGTTTTATTGTCCCAAGGATCGACCAGACGCCGACCTTGTTCGTCTTCGAATCCGACATCCAGCAAGCCGGTCCCGGCGTTTAAAGCGAGCTGGGCTGAGAAGTGGTTTCCCTCTAAGGGCAGGTGGTGTTCGACGCCCAACCACTTGACATACAGGGCTCCGCCCCGGTGCGGAGGCCACTGGAGTTTGAGTTGATAGCGCCCCGTACGCGTAATCTTGACCAGCCAACCGTCCACGGGACCTGTGCCGGTTAGATTCTGCCCCTCCTGATAGCGCGAGAGACGGCTGGGATTCTCATTTTCCGTGCCTAAATGAATGGGGGCGGTTTGGAAGTCTCGTGTTCCTTTCATATTGGCAAACCAGTCTTCATACTCTGCCAGTAAACCGTCACGGACGCCTGGGTACTGATGGGCAATGTCTTTGGCCTCGCCGGGATCCGAGGAGAGATCGTAGAGTTCGACCTTAGATTTATCGAATTTCCTGGCAAACTCGGGATCATAACGGTTGCTCGGGTAAGAGACCAATTTGTGGCGCTGGCCGATGACCGCGGTGTTATGGTAGCGGTTCTGCAAGATGCGCTTGTTCATCTGGACGAAGAGGGTGCGTTTGGGCCAGTCCTTGGCGAGCACCTGCTGCGTCCAGAGGGGTGTCAGATCAACCCCGTCAATCGCAATGCTTTGCGGTGTCTTCAGGCCGGCGGCCGAGAGCAGGGTTGGCAACAGGTCTATGTGGGCGGCGATACGATCGATCTGGGTCTTCCCCTGGATACGCTGAGGCCATCTGACGTAGAAGGGTACACGAATACCGCCTTCGTATACGCTACCCTTGCCGGCGCGGAGGCCGCCGTTGAAGCGTTTGCCTGCGGGGCCATTGTCCGTCATGAAGATGACAATGGTGTTCTCTTCTAAGCCTTGCGATTGAAGCGCCCGCATAAGGCGTCCGAAGTTCTCATCGAGATTCTTGATCATGCCGTAGATCTTTGCGGTCTTCTCCGGTAGACCGGCGTCCACGAAGGGCTTCGCATAGGCGTCGGCGACTTCGAGTGGCGAATGCGGCACATTGGTTGGGATATATGCGAAAAATGGACGATTCTTGTTCGCAGTGATGAAGTCGATGGCGCCGTTAAAAAAGAGATCCGTGCAATAACCCTTCCGCGCCGCGGCCTTGCCGTTGTGCCATAGGATGGGCTCAAAATAGGACGGGCCCCTATCTGGGACGCCCCCAATCGCGCCGGAGAGGTGGATCAGGGTTTCCTGGAAGCCCTTGTCCTGGGGCCGGGAGGGATAGTTGTCGCCCAAGTGCCATTGGCCGAAGATACCCGTGCGGTAACCTCCCCGTGCCAATAGGTCGGCGACCGTGACCTCGTCGCCGAAT